>JBDTXT010000404.1:0-3152 GCA_040006035.1 Pseudonocardiales bacterium
GAGCGCCGGACTCCTAAGCCGGGCGTCGCCGGTTCGAATCCGGCCGGGGGCACCACTGAAAGGCCCACATTTACTGGGCTGCAGCAGTCCGACGCATTGGAACAAGATCACGAAACTCCGATCGGGTACACAATGGGTACACATCAGGTCGCGCGCAGCCCGCAGAGTGACGAAGCTCGTTCGCTCCATCGAGGGCATTGTTCGATAACGGCGAGCCTCCGCCAAGGACGCGTCGGACCGCCGGCTCGGGTTTGCTACGCGTCCGCGAGGACAGTTCTGGCGAGCTCGTCGTCGCTGACGCCGACCCGTCGCCAGAGTGCGCGCGGTTCCTCGCCCAGCCGTTCCGCGGCGCGTTGCAGATAGGTCCATGCCTCTTCCGGGGCGCGGCGACGATAGGCCAGCCGAAACACGTTCGACGTTCGCGGCCGAATGCGACCAGCAAGACCCGGGAGTTCGAGCAGGAGCGCCCCCACGGCACGCAGCGGGTCGTGCCCAAGTCCTTCGATCGCGACAACGATCATCTTGGTCTTGACGATCGCTGCGATCTCGGTTGGCACGTCGAGCATCTTGTAGTTGTTCGTGATCAGGCCGTCCAAGCCGAGCTGGCGAAGAGCGATGAACAGCGGCCGATCATCCAAGTCGGACAATCGCGGATCGATCTCACGCAGACTTTGTAGGTCCAGCTCCGCTGGGAGATAGTCGCGGACCGCACTGATCAGCGGGGTCGGAAAGTTCTGGTCGAGAGCGAGCCGCAACGTACGCGGTGCGTTCACGCAACTGCGACTGCGTCGGCAAGCTGGCGTTCAAGATCGATAGCCTCGGTGATGACGTCGTCAGGCTCGTCGTACATGGCTGCGATCTGGCGCGCTTCGTAGCCGCGAAGCGCGAGCGCGGCGATGGTCTGGGTGGTCAGCCGGGAGTGCTCGACGTGCGGTTCGCCAGCAACCTTGGACGGCACGATGCGAAGGTGCGGCCGCGGGCGCAGCAGGTCCGGGCCGGCCAGCCCAGCGCTTTCAAAGGGGGCGGTCAAACCGAGAACGTCATCGGGCAGGAGAACAGGCTGCCGATGAAGGTTCAAGACGGCGCCACCCTCGCGCACGTAGATCCTGCCCGCACGGTCAACGAGAAGCGGAGACGCAGCCACAGCGGCGGGGCTCCACGGGTCGAGGCCCAGATCGTCCAGCAGAGCAAACGCCTTCCGCACGCTCGGCATCGGGCTGGCCGGTAGATCAACACCGTCGTCAGCCGACTTGGGATGGCGCAGCCAGGACACAACGCGCAGTGCCATCAGGTCTGAATAGGACCACAGCTTCTCGCGCACTGGTGAAACGGAGGGCACAACGACGCCGTGCCGAGCCCACCAATAGATCGTGGTCTTCGGCACGCCGGAGAGCGCGGCCGCTCGGGCGGCGTCATAGCAACCGTCGCTCGCTGCCTGAGCTAATGACATCCTGCCTCCCACGCCACGAGTATGGCCGACCGACCGTGGCAATGCAGCAATGAACAATCTCCCGCGTCGTGCCTCAACGCTCAGCCTGACGCCGCCGTGCAAGTTCCACGACGTTCGTCGCGGGCGTGGCGTAGACGTCACCGGACGCGCGAGCGGCGGCGTCGAGGCGTTCGGCCACCTCATCGAGGCGGTTCTCGAACAGGTGCCCGTAGAGATCGAGAGTCATTGTCGCCGACTTGTGTCCCAGCATTTGCTGCACCACCTTCACGTCCGCACCAGCTGCGATCGCCAACGACGCTGCGGTATGGCGGAGGCCGTGCGGCACGACACCGTCGAGACTGATCGCCCCTACCGCCTCATCCCATACATCGCGACGGAAGTTCGATGCGCGCAGGACGCCGCGACCGCGGGACAGGAACACGAGATCCTCAGGTCCCTTGCGTGCGACGTGCTCGGCGAGCGCATCCGCAACGAATCGCGGGAGGCTCACCCAGCGTCGGTTGTGGCCCTTTGGCGTTCCCCAGACGAGAACGCCGTTGACTGCGGTAACGGATTCGGCGATCTCGACCTGACGTCGCAGGAGGTCAAGGCGTTCCACGCGGAGCGCAGCCATCTCGCCGAACCGGACGCCGGTGTATGCCAGGAAAAGGATCACGAGGCCATCGGATCCAGCTGCGTGCGCCAACGCCTGCACCTGTTGATGCGTTAGGAACCGCCGATTCTTCTGGACTTCCCGCGGTAGCCCGATGCCGTCGGCTGGATTCCTGATGATTCGGCCGTCGCGAACCGCCAGTGACAAGACGAGCGAAAGGACACGGTGTGCCTTGATCGCCACCGATGGCGTCCGCGTTTCGGCAAGCTCGCTCACCCACGCCTGAACGTCAGCGTGACCAACGTCCGAGAGGCGTACCGACGACCACCGCGGAGCAACATGCGTGCGCAGGAGTCCTGCGTAACGCTCCCGCGTACTGGGTTTCAGGTGCGCCTGCCCGGCTTGCCATTTGTTGGCGAATTCGCCGATCGTGACCGCTGCGCGCCTCGGGTCGGTATAGCTTCCCGCGAGCTTCGCCGACTCAACGGTAATCAGATACCGCTCGCCGTCGATACGACGGTCAAACGTCTTGGTTCGCTGGTTGCCGCTGGGATCGCGGTAGCGGATGTACCAGCGTGATCGCCCGTTGCGGACTCTTTTCTCGATGCTGGCCATGTCTGGCTACCTCGATCCCCGGAAGATGTTGACTCGCTCCTCGAGCGCTTCGCGGGCGAGTTGGGAAATGGTCTTGCCTTCCCGCGCAGCGATGACCGCGGCACGGTCGCGGATGCCGGGGGTCAGTCGGAAACTGACGCGCGGCGAGACGGACGCGTCGCCGGTAAGCGACGGGCGACCGCCGCGGCGTCTCGCCTGTTCGGCCATTTCGCCAGCTCGCTGCTCAGTCAGCCGCGTGCCGTCGGACGGGAAAAGCTCGTCTTGGTTGAGGTCGGCGTCCTCGCGAATCGTGGTGCCGTCCAAGGCCTTGGGCAGTCTCCGATTCGCCATGACCACCTTCCAAAAATTGTCCGGCGTGATCGCGCCGCCGCGGTTGGGCGACGGGGTTGACCGGTGCGTCGTCCTCTCCAGTATTGTCCGACACATCAATACGGTCAAGCGGCTTGCGGTCCGTCGTCGTTGTAGTGCTGTTCGATCCAGGCCAGGACGTCGCTG
>JBDTXT010000405.1:0-3149 GCA_040006035.1 Pseudonocardiales bacterium
CGCCTTCGCCATAGCGGCGTTCGTGGCCGCGGTCTTTCTCGTCGGTCAGGCGGTTGCGCGCTATGCGGCGACGACCACCACGGAGCTGCGGACGCTGCGCGCCGTCGGGCTCACGCCCCGGCAGACCGTCGCCGCGGCGATGGCGGTACCGGTGATCGCCGGAGTTGTCGGGCTCGCACTCGGGGTTATCGGCGCCTATGCAGCATCCGCACTCTTTCCGCTGGGGACGGCCGATCTGTTCGAACCCGCGCCCGGTTGGTCGGCAGACTGGATCGTCTTCGCACCAGGCCTCGTCCTCGGTGCGTTGCTCGTCGCGGCGGGGGCGGCAACGGCGGCTTGGTTGAGTGTGGAATCGGCCCGGCGCAACGCGCCCGCCCGTCGGTCAACCATCGCGCGTGTCGTCGGCGGGGTGGGAGTCGCCGTTCCGATCGCGGTGGGCACCCGCTTCGCCTTGGAACCGGGACGGGGTCGCACCTCGGTACCGGTCCGCCCGGCATTGATCGGAGCGGTGACCGGCGTGCTGGGCGTGCTGGCCGCGTTCACGTTCTCGCGCGGCGTCTCCGACGCCGTTGGTCATCCCGAACGATTCGGTCAGACCCAACAGCTCGAGATGTTCGTCGGCGCGAACAGCGAGGACTTCCTACCGGCCGACACGGTGCTGTCGATCGCCGCCGCCAACCCCGACGTGATCGGCGTCGACGACGCCCGCCAGGACATCGCCAGCACGCTCGACGGCAACGGGACGATCGCGCTGTACAGCCACACAGGGGGCGCCAAGGCCATGCCCGTCGTCGTGCTGTCCGGTCGACTGCCCGCGGCTGCGGACGAGGTGATGCTCGGCCCGAGAACCCTCACTGCGCAGCACATCCGGATCGGTGACGTGCTGAAATTGCGCAACGACAAGAAGACGATCGCCTATACCGTCACTGGCACCGGGCTGGTGCCCGAGGGCCCGCGCAACGGATATGCCGACGGTGGCTGGGTCACCGCCGGCGGCTACGACGCACTCTTCACCGGCCACCTGTTCCACACCCTGCTCGTCGCCCTGCGTCCGGGCGCATCTGTCAACGGAACGAATGCCGCACTGTCGCTAGCCATCGGAAAGGCGATTCCCGAGGCCGGGGGATATGGCTTCAGCCCCCCGGACACCCCGGTTGAGGTCGCCGAGATCCGTCAGGTGCGGATCCTGCCGATCGTGCTGGGCGGTTTCCTCGCCCTGCTCGCCGTCGGTGCGGTCGGCCTCGCGCTGGCCACGGCCGTGCGCCGCCGGTCGCACGACGTTGCAGTGCTGCGTGCGCTCGGCATGACCCAGGCCCAATGCCGCTGGATCGTGGTGACGCAGGCGAGTGTGCTCGCGCTGATCGGGCTGCTGTTCGGGGTGCCGCTTGGCCTGGCCCTGGGCCGCACCGTGTGGCGTGCGGTGGCTGACTATGCGCCGCTGCAGTACGTCACGCCCACCGCGGCGTGGGCATTGCTCGCCGTCGTCCCGGCCGCGTTGCTTATCGCGAACCTGCTCGCCGCGGTCCCTGGTCGGCACGCCGCCCGCCTGAAGATCGCCCACGTTCTGCGGACGGAGTAGAGCATGGCTGTCGTGTTGGCCTGGCTACGGCTGGACCTGCCCCGTCGCTGGCGCTCGCTGGCCGTCCTGGCGTTGCTCACTGCGATAGCGAGCGGCACGGTCATGACCGCGCTCGCGGCTTCGCGCCGGGGCGCCAGCGCGTTGGAGCGCCTCTCCGCGCGCACCCTGCCCGCGACGTCGGCGATCCTGGCTAACCAGGCAGGCTTCGACTGGGGCCCGGTCGAAGCTCTCCCTGAAGTCGAGTCGTTGACGAGGTTCGTCGTCGACTATGCCTGGAATATCGAGGGCATCCCGGGAAATCCGGGGTCCTTCCCGCCCGGTGACGACGCGACCATGCGCACGATCGAGAAGCCGGTGGTCTTCAAGGGCCGCGTCTTCGACCCGGCGCGGGTGGACGAAGCCGTCGTCTCGCGCCAGTTTGTGTCCCACAACCACAAGTCGGTAGGCGACACCGTGGTCGTCGTCCTGGCGTCGCCGCAGGAGTTGATCGACGAAGCACCTGGCCCAGGCGGGACTTTCAGCGGGCCCCGGATCAAGGTTCACATCGTCGGCGTGGTGGAGTCGCCGTGGTTCGGCAACACGCCGGGCGGCAGCGGGACGTTCGTGCTGTCCCCAGCCGTCGTGGCGAAGTACCCGGCGAACACGGTCGGTGACCAGAGCGATCCCGAGAACAACCAGTTCGTGAACGCACTCGTCCGGCTCAAGGGCGGCGAGGCGGCCATCCCGCAATTGCGCAAAGACGTCGAGCGGATCACGGGTCGTCACGACATCGACATCTGGAACCTGCCCGATCAGCTCCGGTCGGCACAGCACCAGATCGCTTTCGAGTCCCGTTGTCTCGTCGCGTTCGCGATAGCCGCGTTCATCGCGGCCTTGTTCCTCGTCGGCCAGGCGATCGTGCGCTACGCAGCGGCCAGTACCGCCGAACTGCAGATGCTGCGAGCGCTCGGCATGAGCCCGCGCCAGGTCGTCCGCACCGCGATGGCCGGGCCGGCGATCGTCGGCGTGATCGGTGCCGTGCTCGGAGGACTCGGCGCGATCATCGCGTCGCGGTGGTTCCCGTTCGGTACGGCAGATCTGCTCGAACCGAGCCCTGGCACCTCGCTGGACTGGGTGGTACTCGGCCCTGGTCCGGTCGCGGTGGTCGTGCTGGTGGCCGGCGGGGCCGCGGCGGCGGCTGCGCTCGCACTGAGTGCCGCGCGCCGCTCGGGCGCGGCGCGGCGATCGACCCTCGCTGCCGCCGTGGGCCGAGGCGGCTTCCCGGTTCCGGTCGTCGTAGGCACCCGGTTCGCGCTCGAGGCGGGACGCGGCCGTACGGCCGTCCCGGTACGGCCGGCACTGATCGGCGCCGTGACCGGCGTGCTCGGCATCCTCGCCGCGTTCACCTTTTCGCACGGCGTCACCGATGCCGCCGCTCACCCCGAGCGGTTCGGCCAGACCTTCCAGTACGCCGCGTTCGTGGGCATCAACGGGCACGACTTCGGCCCCGCCGACAAGCTGGCGAGAGTGCTCACGGCGAACAACGACGTCGAGGGATACGACGACGCCCGCACCGCGGTCGCAACGGGAG
>JBDTXT010000406.1:0-3145 GCA_040006035.1 Pseudonocardiales bacterium
CGGACTGGTCCTCGAGGTCGCGCCGACGCTGTTCGAACTGGATGACGATCTGGGGGCGGGGCTGGCCGTCGGCCGCCTGCCGGTAGACAACGTGGACGCCGCTCAGGTTCGTCGGAGCCGCCGGGTCGGGATCGAGACCGAGCTCGATCGCGTGCTGCTCGGCCCACTTCGTCAGCGTGGGTGCGAACTGTTCCCTGCCGCCGGCCACGGTGACCCGCGATGTCTCCGGGCCGCTGTCGCCGTCCGAGTCCGACTGCACGTCACCGGGGGCGCTGGTGCGGTCGAGGTCCTGAGTCGCCGAGTGGATCATCGTGGACAGATCGAGCCCGGGCGGCAGTACGAGCGGCTCAGCGAGCGACGGCCTTGGCCAGGAGAGCGCTTCGTCCGCGAGGGAGGAGATCCGCACCGGGTAGATCCCCCGGCGCCGCAGGCACTCGACGAGGGTGGCGCGCAGCTGTCCGGCGTCCTCGGGGTACAAGGCGCGGTCCGCGGTAACGATCGCCCGTACCACGTCGCCGAACGTGACGTCGACGACCGGAAGGAAGTCGAAGGCGCGCACAACCATGCCCAAGAATCGATCGGCGGTGCGGCATGCCTCCGTTGTCACGCGGGCGACCAGATCCGGGTGCAGGTGGCCGGGGGGCAACACACCGGTGCCACCGGTTGCTATGCGCAACAAGTCGGCGATGCCGCGCTTGTAGGTGGCGAGGAACGCGTCGAACACCCCGGCGACGAAACACGCGCCGCGTTCGTGCGGCTCGGTGGCGTTGCGAAAGCATTCGGGCGTCGCCTCGCGGTCGTTGATCGCCGACCTCAACGCTGCCCCTCGACCGGTTGACCGTCCGAACTCGTCGGCCAGATCGAGCAGCCCGCGCGCTTCTTGGAGGTCACCGCGTCCCTTGGCCACCGCGCCGGACACCACCTCGGGGAACACGAAGTGGTGGAACAGCGCGACCAGGTCGGCGAAAGCCTCGTGCCATGCGAAGACGTCCGCGTTGGTGGCAACGGAGAAGTGGGGCCGGATCCGGTGCATGAGGGCATGGGTCACCTCGTGCGCCACGATGTCCACCGACAGGCAGGTGAACATGACCTGACCTGGCAGGTTCGGGCCGGCATCGTGCTCGTCGGCTCGGTAGTAGCCGAAGAGCACCGCGCGCCGCGTCGGGTCGAAGAAGGCGTTGCGGCCCTCGAACGCGTGCGGCACGAGCACCAGGGCCTTCCCCCGGCGCCAGCGGAAACGGCGACCCAGAAAGCGTTCGAACCGCTCGATCACGCTCATCGCCACCGCGTACACGATCTGCTGATGAGTGCGCGGGTCGCTTTCGGCTGGGCGAAGGCCTCCCTGGGCAAGGATCGCGGCATCGTCGAGGTTGATCGGGCGATACCACGCGTCGCGGCTGCCGTCGTAATCAATGACCTGCACGAGCTCACCGACCGGCCCGGGCAGGACGCGCTCGAAGCGGACGTCGATGTCCAGGCGTCGCCCGCTCAACCGGGACGTCATCGGATCAAAGGCGAACGCCTGCAAATGCCGTCGCGCCGGTGGCGGAACCGTCGGGTTGTTAACGGTCATGCGATTCACCTCTCTGTCAGGAGGTGCAGTGATGCGAGCCTAGCGACGAATCCGGCCAGCGACCTGGCAAATGAGGGTTGCGCGACATCGTCAACTCGACGTCTAAGCAAGATCATTTCGCTAGACTGCGGTTCCTTGCGGCATGTGAATCGATCTGGGGGTCGTACATGGCAAAGAACATCGTCATATGCCTGGACGGGACCGGCAACCAGCTCAAGGCCAAAGGGAACACCAACGTCGTGCGCTTGTACGAGATGCTCGATCTCAGCGACCCGTCGAAACAGATCGGCTACTACGACCCCGGCGTCGGCACATTCAGTGCGAATGGGGCATGGACGCCAATTGGCCGCCGGATATCCAAGCTGGTCGGCCTCGCTTTCGGATTCGGGCTCCGTACCAATCTTGGCGAGGCGTACACGTACCTGATGCAGCACTACGAGCCCGGCGACAAGCTGTACGTGTTCGGTTTCAGCCGGGGGGCGTACACCGCCAGGGCCCTGGCCGGGCTGCTCAGGGCGATCGGCCTGCTGCGGCCTGGCTCGGAAAACCTCGTGCCGTATGCCGTCAGTGTGTACGCACGCAACAAGGACTGGTCCGACGACGACTGGAAGCAACTCCACCACTTCGCGGGCACCTTCTCCATGACGGTCGACCGGCACACCGGCATCCCGATCGACTACATGGGCGTCTGGGACTCGGTCAAGGCCGCCGGGGTCCTGCGCTGGAAACTCCGCTGGCTCTACACACGACAGATCCCGAACGTCCGCACCGTGCGCCACGCGGTGTCGATCGACGAGAAGCGCCGGCCCTATCGCGAGTACCTGATCGAGGCGCCCCAGAAGCCGCCGATCCCCGAAGTCGAGGAAGTCTGGTTCGCCGGGGTGCACTCGGATGTGGGCGGTACGTTCGAGGACGACCCCCGCCTGCCTCACATCACCCTCAAGTGGATGCTCGACGGAGCACTCGACGCAGGCCTCCTGCTCAAGGCAAACGCGTACGAGAAGTCCTGCAGCGTCGTCGCCGATGACGCCTACGGCAAAGTACATCGCATGGGCTGGGTCTGGGTGTTCCTCACCTATCGGCGCCGGTCAGTCCCGCCCGATGCGTGCGTGCATGAAAGCGTGCATGCGCGCATCGAGAACGATCCGGCCTATGGCAAGCGGATCCCGGACACCGTCACCTGGGGTGACCCCAAGTGGCTCGTGCCGGCAAAGTGATCCGACCGACGGCGAGCTCAAGGCGGGTCGAGGGCGCCGGCGAACGCTGCTTCGAGCACGCGGCTCAGGCTCCGCGCTGGCGACCTTGCGGCGGCCCGCACATCAGCAGAGTCAGGCCGCCTGACGGCGATTGCCAGTCTCACAGTCGTAGGCGTCGCCCACCGTCCCGACCGAGGGCGGCGGCGAGGCGTCCGGTGCAGGCCAGCGACACGTATTGGGTGGATTCAACCGGTCGTCGCAACACCGGCTTGTTGAGCTAACAGTAGATGCTGGTCTAGAACCGCGGCCGGTGTCTTCCAACCGAGTGTCTTGCGTGGCCTGTTGTTGAGCGCGTCGGCGACTGCGTCGATCTCCG
>JBDTXT010000407.1:0-3143 GCA_040006035.1 Pseudonocardiales bacterium
GCCGCGCTGCACTGGGCTCGACACGCAGAGCGTGGATAAGTATTCGGTGTCGGACGGGCCGCGGCGACCGTTAGCCTTCGCGGCGATGAGCGATCCCACGAACAGCATCCAGGCCGCGCTGCGCCAGGCCATCGCCACCGGCGCCGAACGGGTCGGCCCATTCCTGGTGACCGTCGACCCGGACGCCACCGGTCCGTTCCGCAACTACGCGGTGCCGGACGACGACGCCGGGCCGAGCGCGGCTGATCTCACCGCCCTGCTCGCATACTTCGACGCCGTCGACCGGCTGCCGCGGCTGGAGTTCGTGGCGCCGCATTCTGCGGTTGAGGCTGCGCTGGCCGAGGCGGGCTTCGTCACCGACAACCGGTTGACCCTGCTGGCGCTGCCTGACGCATCGCAGTTGCGGGCGGTGCCCGCCGTAGCCGGCGTGACGCTGGACGAACCAACAGAGGACGGGCGTCTGCGCGCCGTGGCCGCTATGCAGAACGTGGCCTACGGCGAACCGGGCGTCAGCGACGCCGACATCGCCCGGTTGCGTAAGACGCTCGCGTCCGGAGGTGCGCTCGTCGCGGGATGGGACGCCGACGGGATGTGCGTCGCGGCCGGCGTGCTCGGCGCTGCGAATGGCGGGCTGGCCGAGATCCATGGCATCGCGGTGGCGGCCGAGCAGCGCCGGCGCGGACTGGGCTCGGCCGTCGCCGAGGCACTCTCACGAGCCGCGCTGCAGCGCGGGGTCGCGCCGTATCTGCAGACCGAGGGACCGAGCGAGCGCGCGATGTATGAGGGGATCGGCTACGAGAAGGTGGGTGAGTTGATCGACTCGCGCGGGCCGGTCACTGCCGATCATCGGGTCCCTGTCCTCTCGTCGGGAGAGGCGCAGACCGCACTCGTGTTCCTGGATTACCTGCGCGGCTGCATAGCGGCCAAGCTCGTGGGTCTGGGCGAGGACGATGCCCGCCGGCCGTTGGTGCCGTCGGGCACCAACCTGCTCTGGTTGGCCAAGCACGTGGCCGGTGTCGAGGCGTTCTGGCTGCACTGCGTGTTCGCCGGCGATCCTGAGGACGTCATCCCTGACGACGAGGACCTGAGCGCCGACACGGTGGGCTCGGTGCTCTCGTTGCTGCGGCGGATCGGCCGGCGCAGCGCCGAGGTGGTGTCCGCGCATCCCGATCTGGACGAGGTGGGCGCGATCGCACCCTTCGGGCCGCCGCTGCGTACCCTGCGGTGGACGCTGACCCACCTGATCGAGGAGACCGGCCGGCACGCCGGGCACGCCGACATCCTGCGTGAACTACTCGACGGCGCCGTCGGCCGCTAGCACCCCCTGCGCCGCCGCGGGCGAAGGGAGTCAGCATTCACGCAGGGCGGCGCGGTGGATCTTGCCGGTCGTCGTCTTGGGCAGCGCGTCGACGAACCGGACTTCGCGCGGATATTTGTACGGTGCGGTCTCGGCCTTGGCGTAACGCTGTAGTTCCTGCACCAACGCGTCGGAGGCGACGAAGCCGTCGCGCAGCACCACGACTGCCGCCACCACTTGGCCGCGCTCGGCATCGGCCACCCCGATGACCGCGACCTCGTGCACCGCTGGGTGCCCGAGCAGGGTCGACTCCACCTCGGCCGGCCCGATGCGGTAGCCCGCGCTGACGATGACGTCGTCGGCGCGGGCCTGGAAGAACAGCCAGCCGTCGTCGTCCTGGCGCACCTGGTCGCCGGTGCGCCACCTGCCCGCGGGTGCCGGCGCCCCGTCGTAGCCGAGGAAGAACGTCGGGACCGTCGCCGGGTCGACGCACAGTCCGCCGTCGATGATCTCCGTCCGGATTCCCGGCAACGGGCGCCCCATCGATCCGGGCGGTGGCTGCTCCCCCGGCCGCACCCCTGCGAGGTGCCCCGTATCGGTCTGCCCGTAACCATCGGCGATGTCCAGCCCGGTCTGGGCCCGCCAGGTCTCGAGGGCGGCGGCGCCGAGCGCCTCGCCCGCCGTGACCAGCCGGCGCAGCGACGAAACGCCCGGGAACGGCCCATGAGCGGCGATCAGCCGGTACTCGGTGGGGGCCATGCACAGCACCTGCACGCCCTCGTGGCGCACGGTCGCCAGTCGTTCCCCGGGATCGAAGCGACGGTCCTGCAGCAGCGCCGCGGCGCCGCACAGCCACGGTGCGATGAAGCTGTTGCGCGCCGACTTCGACCAGCCGGGCGCGGCGGTCGACCAGACGAGCTCGCCCGCTTCGGCGGCCAGCCACTGTGTCGACTGCAGCCGTTGCCCCCACACATAGCGCTGCCCGTGCGTGACCAGCTTCGGCTCACCGCTCGTCCCGGAGGTGAACAACACGAACGCGGGGTCGAGCGGTCCGAGGTCGGCGAACGGCGGCGGCTCGCGGCCGCTGAGCAGGTCGGCATCAGGAACCCAGACGACCGGGCAGTCGGGGGCGCTCGCCTCGAGCGCCGGCCGGTTGCGCTCGTCGCAGACGATCAGCGCGGGACGGGCCCGGGCCAACCGCAGCGCGAGGTCCTTCGGCCGTAACTGCTCGCTGCACGGCAAGGCCGCCGCGCCGATGCGCAGGCAGGCCAGGATGCTCAACGCGTATTCGACCCGGTTGCCGAGCAGGGTGAGCACGACCGAGCCGCAGCTCACGCCGCGCTCGGCGAAGGCCCCGGCGAGCGAGCCGGAGGCCGCTGTCAGGTCGCCGAACGTCCACTCCCGGCGGGCGCCAGCGTCGTTCAGCGTGACGAGGGCCAGGCTCCTTGGCGCTCGCGTACCGACGAAGTCCCGGACGAAGTTGGCCATCAGAGGTACTGGCCGGTGCCCCCGGTCTCGTCACCGTCGGGGCCGCCCGGCCGGTGACCGAACTGGCCGGTGCCCGGCACCATGATCTGCCCGCCCGGTCCGACGATCACCTGCTCGCCCGGCGCACCGGGCAGGGCCCGCCCGCGCATCTGCTCGAGCTGCTGACGGGCGGCCATCTGCTGCGCGAACAGCGCGGTCTGGATACCGTGGAACAACCCCTCGAGCCAGCCCACCAGCTGGGCCTGCGCAATGCGCAGCTCAGCCTCGGACGGCACCCCGGTACCGAAGGGCAACGTCAGCCGATCCAGCTCGTCGCGCAGTTCGGGGGCCAAGCCCTGCTCGAGTTCGCGGATGGAGG
>JBDTXT010000408.1:0-3138 GCA_040006035.1 Pseudonocardiales bacterium
ATCGTCTCCCAGCGCCTCGAGATGGTTCGCCGCATCGCCGACGAAGTCACCGGCCAGGTCGTGGAGCTGGGCACCGACGGACGGCTACTGGCGTTGCAGCTCGAGGAGCTGATGGCCGGCGTCGACGCCGACCGCGAGCTGATCGCCCGCGACTACGTGCCGCCGGGTCGCCGCAGCCGCCGTACGGATCAGGTGCTCGCCGAGATTGCCGAGCTGTCCGCCACCGACCTACTCGACCTCACCCTCATCGCGCGGGCGATGGGGTTGCCCAGCACGCCCGAGGGCCTCGACTCGGCCGCCAGCCCTCGTGGGCACCGGCTGCTGGCACGGGTTCCGCGCATGCCTGCCACCATCCTCGACCGCGTCGTTGATCATTTCGGTAGCTTGCAGAAGCTGCTGGCCGCATCGGCCGAAGACCTGCAAGTCGTCGACGGAATCGGCGAGAGCCGGGCCAGGTCCGTACGCGAGGCGATCTCCCGGCTGGCCGAGGTCTCGATCATCGACCGCTACTCGTAGCGGCCGTCAGCTGACCGAGAACTGAGCCGCCGTGCCTTGCTTGCCCGACAGCAGCGCGTAGAGCGTGTAGGTGCCCGCGCCCACGCGCTGGCGGGTGCCGGCGCAGTTGGGCTGCGACGAAAGCCCCGACCAGACCACGCTGACCCGGACCGGCTGCGCCACGGCCAGCGTCTTGTTGGCCACGCCAGGCTCGATGAGGCAGTCGTGGCTACCCCAGACCCGCGATTCGCCGTTGTAGACGCGGAGCTCGACCTGGCTGTCGGCCAGGTCCTGCACGCACGGTGCCGCGCCGGTGTTGGTCACCTGCAGCAGCACCATCGGATGCTCACCGACCCGGTAGGCGGGGCGCTCGACCACGGCAGCGACCTTGAGTGCGCCAGCCTGACACGGAGCAGCGGCCACCGAATGGCTGCCGCTCGGCTTGGCCGTCGTGCTCGCTGGCTTGGTTTTCGCGCCGCTTGCCGATTGCGCCGGTGTCGATCCCGATGCGCGGGTCGAGTGTGCGGTCGAGTGGGTGGATGACGTCTGCGCGGCGGCACCATTCTTCTTGTCACTGCCCGGGCTGAGCACCCACATCGTGAAAGCAATGAGCGCCAGCAGGGCGATGCCGAGCGCGAGCCGGCGGCGCCAGTAGACGGCCGGCGGGCGGGAACCGATCGGATGCAACATGTTCCGGTCACGGTATCTCCCGTCGCTGTGCCGATGGCGTAGACGCGCGCGAGCGCGCAGCGGATACCCGTGCGAGGATGCGCCCCGATGTTCACCGACGTGCTCGAGTGGTATGACCGCACGGCCCGGGATCTGCCCTGGCGGGCGCCGGGCGTCGCCCCGTGGGCTGTGCTGGTCAGCGAGATCATGTTGCAGCAGACGCCGGTGGCTCGGGTACGACCCGTTTATGTGGCTTGGCTGCGCCGCTGGCCCACGCCGGGGGCGCTGGCCGCCGAATCGCCCGGCGAGGCGGTTCGGATGTGGGGCAAACTTGGATACCCGCGGCGCGCGTTACGGCTGCACGAATGCGCCGGCCAGCTCGTCGCCAGGTTCGGTGGCAGCGTGCCGTCGGACGTGGACTCGTTGCTGTCGCTGCCCGGTGTTGGCGCCTACACCGCTCGGGCGGTAGCCGCGTTCGCGTTCGGCCACCGCCATCCCGTCGTCGATACCAACGTGCGCCGCGTCGTCGCCCGTGCGGTCGCGGGGCAGGGCAAAGCGGGACCGGCGGCGACAGGCCGCGACCTGTCGGCGGTCGAGGCCCTGCTGCCCGACAACGCCCGCGTGGCCGCCCGGTTCAGTGTCGCTTTGATGGAGCTCGGCGCGCTGGTGTGCACCACCCGCGAACCGCAGTGCGACGCATGCCCCATTTTCGAAGCGTGCGCATGGCGGTTGGCCGGCTATCCCCCCTACGACGGTCCGACGGTTCGCCCGCAGCGCTTCACCGGCACTGACAGACAGGTGCGCGGCCTGCTACTCGACGTCCTGCGCGGCACGCGACGGCCCGTCCCGCGACCGTGGCTCGACGCCGTCTGGCACGACCCGGTGCAGCGGGACCGAGCCCTCGAAAGCCTGGTGGCCGACGGGCTGGTCGACCCGCTGCCAGACGGGCGCTACGCCCTGCCGAGATAGGGCGCTGATCGCGCGCCACGCGTCATCGTTGCAGCAGCAGTACGACGAGCACGACGAGAACCGCGAGCAGTGCGCCCGCGAGAACCGGTGAGACGGTCCGCCGCACCGGCGGGGCGGACACTGCCGGCGCCGCGATCCACGGCATCGCCTGCACCGGCGAGGCTAAGGGCCCGACGAGGTTGTCACCCTGGCCGGCCATCGCGGGGAGCACGGCCGAGCCGGCAAGCGCATGCATCAGCGCCACAGGCGAAGGGCGGCCCGCCGGGTCCTTGGCCAGCCCGGCCAGCAGCAGTCGGGACGTCGCATCGTCGAGCTCGGGCCGCACCTGCCTGGGTTCGACGGGGCTCGCCATAACGTGCTGGGCCATGAGCATCGCGGGCGTGTCCCCCTTGAACGGCGCGTCGCCGAGGTAGGCCTGGTACACCATGACCGCGAAGCTGTACGCGTCGGCGGCGGCCGACTCGTGATCGGGATCGAGCATCTGCTCCGGCGATGCATACATCGGCGTTCCCTGCGCGATGCCCTGTGCCGTCCGGAAGGCCGTACTGGCACTGCTCAGGCGGGCGATGCCGAAGTCGGCCACCTTGCCGCGGCCGTCGGTGGTGACCAGGACGTTCGCGGGCTTTACGTCGCGGTGCACGACGCCGTGCTGGGCGGCGTAGGCCAGGGCATCGGCGACGTCACTGAGCACCCGGACCAGGGCCGGTGCCGACAGGCTGCGCGCACGCAGGTGCGTGGACAGGTCAGCGCCGGTCACGTACTCCATCACCAGGACCGCGTCACCGGCCACCTCGACCAGCTCGTAGACCCGAACGACGCACGGATGAACCAGCCGGGCCAGCGCCTGCCCCTCGCGCTCCAGTCGCTGCCTGCTCTGCGGGTCGCTAGCGCCGCCGAAGATCGTCTTTATGGCGACCATGCGGTGCAGCACCTCGTGCTCAGCCAGTGCGACCCAGCCGGCCCCACCGCTGCCCAGTATCCGGACGAACCGGTACCCGGCGGGCA
>JBDTXT010000409.1:0-3130 GCA_040006035.1 Pseudonocardiales bacterium
GTGCGTCTTGCCTGCTCACAAGGGTGGAGCTGAGGGGACTCGAACCCCTGACCCCACACTGCCAGGCTGTCTCCCGACTATCCGCCCGTATCCGTAGACGTCCGTTCCCGCAGGTCGGACGACGTGCCGGATGCTGCCGGATGCTGACGTACTCGGCGGACGGACAGCCGCTGGCACCTGGACACGTCACCCCATCCCTGGATGAGGCCAGTGCGCTGACGAGCGGTGGGGGCTTCGGCGGGCGACGGTGCGCACGCTGAGCGGTACGAGGCCGCCCCTGCTCCTCACCCGCCCACCCTGGCGAACTCCTCGACCCAGACCCCAATCCTCCATCAGAGCGGCCGTCGGCACATTTCCTTGCCGAGCTCATCCCCGCCGTGTACGACCAGCCTTTTTTTGACGTCGACCCGAGGCCGGGGCCGCAAGACAGCAGTGGGGACGCCGGTGGCTCGCGTATCTCGCGAACCACTCGGGACAGATGCGAGGCAGCTGTAAGGATCAGATCTCGGCCGAAAGGGCGGTCGCAGGATGACCATTGACCAGGATTCGAAAATACTCGTTGACTTTCAGATCGGACGACAGGAGCGCATTGGCCATGATCTCTTCGTTGCGTCGGTTGACCAGGACGACCAGTCGCCCCTTATCGGGGTGCAGGATCCGACGGAAACACGCCGCGACCGCGCCGGCGAATTCGTCGTAGTCGCCTATATGATCATCGAACTCACCCCACGGGGGATCGGTGACCATCACGTCCACCGAGCCGGTCGGCACCGACGGAAGTTTGCGCGCATCCTCAGCCAAGAGCCGCACCTTGTCGCGACGCCGCGACCACTCGCCAAGGCCTTCCCGGTACCGGGATAAATCCGAATCGTTGTAGAGCATCGACCGGAATGGCCGCTGCGACCGCGCCTCCAGCAGCGAACCCGTCCCCGAAAACGGGTCGAGGAACACGTCGTCGGGTCGGGGCCGGCTCGCCGACACCAATAAACTCGCGAGCTCGCTCGACAGCGAGCCGCGGAGCTTGACGGCGGGGCGCTGTCGTGGCAACCGCTCGCCGAGATACAGCATTGGCAGGTCGCGGCGGCCGATCACCCAGTATTCCGTGCATTGGCCGCGAGGCGTCAGCCGAAGCCCGCTGGCCCGTGCAACAGCGACTTCGAGGTCCCTGCGCGCCTTCGGTTCCGGCGACACCAACTGCCCGTCAACGTGGTACATCAATCGAAATCCCGGGGTCCGCCCGCGGCGCCCGCGTAGGTCTGGAACGCTGGTCGCGAGTGTAGTCATCGAGCCTGCGAGCGCCCGCCGCGGCGTCTCTGCGTGCACCAGGAAGACATTTTTCGCGTACGGAGTGTCGTCCACCGATCGCACTCGGTCCCGGGAGTCGAAGACGATGGAGCTGTCGTCCGCGTATCGCGCGTCGACGGCTGCGAAGTCCGAGGCCAGCGCTCGCTCGACAAGCACCGAAAAGCCCGCTGGAAATTGGATCAGATACCGCACTCAACCATCATACCGGCAACATACTCAAGCATCCCCGCAATTTCCGAAATCGGCGAACGACCCGCTTTCCGAATTGTGATCGCCAGCGATACCGGCCACCTTGGCGCACCGACAAAGGCTTGCCATGCGTCCGAGATTGCGCAAGGCCTGAACGTTGGCGGCTCATCGTAGAGGAGGGTGTATTCGGGGTCTGAAGCCGCCGGTGTCGAGCAGCGATCTGGTGATGTAGTTGGTGAGGTTGCGGAAGCCGAGGGCGGTGCCGCGTAGGTGTTCCAGGCGGCCGTTTATTGCTTCGGTGGGTCCGTTGCTGGTTCAGGGTCGGTCGAAGTAGGCCAGCACGTCAGCTGCGCGGCGGTGGAGGGTGCGGCCGAGAGTGCTGAGCTCCGTCAATGCAGGCGGCACGCCCTTGCTGATCGCGTCGATGATCTTCTTCAGTTCGGCTTTCGCGGCCGTGCGGTCGGGGTCGCGGTAGGCGGCGACGATGCGCTGGTAGATGCCCCAGTCGCCTCGACCTCACGTGCCGCTCGTCGGCGAACACCGCGGTCAATCGTTGCCATTGCCCCGGTCGGTGAGCAGCTCGATGCCGGTGCGGAACACGCGGCGGATGCCGTAGAGCGGGTCACCGGTGCGCCCGCGGTGTCCGCGCGTGTCCTGCTGGACTCGCTGGCGGGCAGCGGTCCAGCGCGTCGCCGGCCAGCGCGACGACGTGGAACGGGTCCATCACCGCCACCGCGTCGGGTCTCCGCGGCGGCGGTCTTGAAGCCGGTGAACCCGTCCATCGCCACGACCTCGATCCCGTCGCGGAACTCAACAGTCTGGGCTTCGAGCCAGGTCTTGAACACCTGTTTGGAGCGACCTTCGACCATGTCCAGCAGCCTCGCCGGGCCGGTGCCGTCGCGGACCGGGGTGGGGTCGATGATCACGGTGACGAACTTGTCCCCGCGACGGGTGTGGCGCCAGCAGTGCTCGTCGACGCCGAGGACCCGCACCCAGTCCAGACGGGTCGGGCCGTTGATCAACAGCGCCCGGCCGGCGGCCAGGACGGCGTCGTTGACGGTGTGCCACGAGGTGCCGAGCCCGGCCGCGACGCGGGCGATCGATAGCCGGTCGAGCACGACCGACTTCAACGCCCACCACACCGCGTGACGCGACAGCTTCGCCCGCGCTGTCGCCGCCGAGCTCGTGTCCTGACGCCACACGTGCCCGCAGCCCGTCCAGCGGTATCGGCGCACCCGTAGCCGCAAGATGGTCGGCCGCCAGCCCAGAGGCACATGGGCGAGCCGGCGCACGACCGTGTCGCGGGGCACACCCTGGCAGCCGCACTCATGACACCAGTCCCGGGAGACGCGTCGAAATTCCTATCCGTCTCGCGGCTCGCCGGACCGGCGCTATTACCGCGGTAGTCCGCACCGGCCGCTGGTTGGTATGCCGGGCTGCCACGACCGAGTAGTGCACGAGCGACCACTACGGTTGCGCGCTCAGGTGTCGAGAGCCAGCGGCGCGGAACTGGGCGACGAGGAGATCAATGCGATCGATGCCGTAGCGCGGGCGTAGCCGATCGTTTCGGCTGAGCGTGACCAGTCCGTGCAGCGCGGCCCACAGCACCTCGGTGAGGGTGTCGACGTCTCGCCCG
>JBDTXT010000410.1:0-3129 GCA_040006035.1 Pseudonocardiales bacterium
GGCCCAGGCCGCGCGGGCCTGCGACGTCCCCAACGTCCACACCTTCACACGCCGCCCGGACCCGCAGCGTGCGGTGCGCCGGGTCGACGTCGTCAGTGCGCAGCGAGCACAGCTCCTCGCGCCGCAGCGCGGCATCGTAGGCCAGCGCTAGCATCAGCCGGTTGCGCGCCGGCTCCCGGCGCGCCTCCTCCAGCAGCCGCAGCCACTCCTGCTCGCCCGGGATCCACGGCAGCCTGGTCAGCCGCGGCACCAAGCCGCGCTGCGCTCCGCCTGCCCGGCCGCCGGGGGTGTAACGGCCCCGGCCCACCGGGTTGGACCCGCGCAGCCCTTCCTCCATGAGGAAGTCGTAGAACAGGCGGACCGGCACCAGCCGCTGCTGGATCGTGGCGTTCGCCAGCCCCGATCCCGAGTCGATCGCCACCACGTTCGCCCCCCGCAGGCCCGGCCGCGATGTCAGCTCCCGCACGAAGACAGCGACGTGGGCGCGATTCGCAGTCACCGGGTCGACGCCCTCCCGCTCGCACATCAGCAGGTACTCGCCCAGCCCGCGGGCATACGCATCAATCGTCCTGGGCGCCCGCCCCAGATCGGTCCAGATCTGCAGCCACACCGCCGCCTGCTCGTGCCGGCCGATCACCGGCCACTTCTCCCTCAGCACCACCGTGCCGCTCAAGCTATCTCCCAAGTCCGTGGTTGCACCGAAGGAACATCATCACCCCGGCAGATTCCACGTAACTTTTAAAATGATCAAGCGGCAAATGTACGGCCGCGCCGGATTCACCCTCCTCCGCCACCGCATCCCGCTCAGCTAACACCACGCACCGTCACCACCGAAAGTGCGACAGAGCCGTTAGATCCACAGACCCCGATGCTGCTCTTCATTGCTTTCGACAGAGGGCGGGACGATTGAGGGGGTCCGGTTAACGGGCGTCGATTGCGCGGTCGAGCCATTCGGCCAGCAGTTGCCGTTCGGCGTCGGTCAGCATGTCGAGTCGGGGCGCGATGGCCCGGAGGGCGACTGCCGTCGCCGTCGAACCGCTTTCCGCGCGTTCGGGTGTATCGGTGAGAATCTGTCGGAGGACGGCCTCGTACATGTCCCCAGCGAGACCGGGATCGCGTTGTTCGGGCGGCGTCGCCAACAGCGTCTGGATGGCGCCGATTCCGGCTGCCTGAATGAGGCCGACGGCGCGCTGCTCGCTGACGCGGAGTCGCCCGGTCATCGCGACCCGGTGGACCCGCGATTCCAGAACGTGCTTGCCTGATTGGACCGCGGGCGAACGCTGCACTCGGCCCGGATCGCTCAGGAGACGGAAGAGGGCGGGATTGGCGACGCCAAATTCGATTTGCGTCTGCCAGCCGGCACGCAGATCGTCAAGTGGGTCGACGTTGTCAGCCGACGCCGCCTCGACGATCGCCGCTTTGGCGGACACGTAGGTGGCCATCACGTGTTCGGCCACGGCATCCAGGAGACCGTCCTTGTCGCCGAACAGACGGTAGATCGTCGGCGCTTGCACGCCGGCTGCCTCAGCGACCCCGCGCGTGGTGACCGCCACAGGCCCTTGCTCCCGAAGGAGGCGTGCCGCGACGTCGACGATTTTCGACCGGGTATTGCTCCGGACGTTCGCCTGAACCGTATCGCCCATGTTCCAACGATATCGCATTTTTGCTATCAGTATATTTCCAGTGATACGCTTCAGTTGATTCCATCGATATCGGAAGGCTGATCATGATCATCGTCACTGGAGCAACCGGCGCACTCAACGGCGCGACCGTCGACCACCTGCTGGACCGCATGCCTGCGAGCGAGATCGTCGTCGCGGTGCGCGACAGGGCCAAGGCCCAGCGCTTCGCGGATCGTGGGGTCGAAGTCCGCTATGGCGACTACGCCGACCCGGCCTCGCTCCGCGGCGCATTCGACCGCGCCGACCAGCTGCTGCTCGTCTCGTCGAACGATCCGGGGGCCGACGCGGTGAGCCTGCACCGCACCGCGATCGACGCAGCCATCATCGCGGGAGTTGGGCGCATCCTCTACACGAGCCACCAGGGAGCCGCAATCGACACCCCATTCGGCCCGGGGCGCATCCACACCGCGACCGAGCAGCTGCTCGCCGAGTCCGGCATCCCCTGGACCTCGCTGCGCAACGGCTTCTACGCCCACAGCTTGAACTGGCTGATGGGCTCGTGGCGAGAGACGGGCGTCGTCACCGTGCCAGCCGACGGACCGGTGTCCTGGACCGCGCGCGAGGACGCCGCCGAGGCCGCCGCCATCATCCTCGCCTCGAACGGTGCCTACGAGGGCCCGACGACGCTCACCGCGAGCACGGCGCCCACCTTCGAAGAGATCACCGCGATCGCGTCGGACCTGACCGGGCGCACGGTCAAGTTCGCGGTGATAAACCAGGACGAGTGGGTCGCCGCCCAGATCGCTGCGGGGCAGGAGGAATTCATGGCTCGCTTCACCTTCGGCATGTACCAGGCCGCTCACGACGGCTTCTTCGCCGGCGTCGACCCCCTGCTCGGCACGCTTCTCGGTCGCGAGCCGCGGACCGTGCGCGACCTGCTCGCCCAGCCAAACGCCCATTAGACGCACCGCATTTCCCATGGCCCCAGGCAGCGGACGGTGCCCTGTGCATGGCATAGAACAGGACTCTCATCTGCCTGGCACCTCTCAGCCCGCAGCGGGGCGCATGTTACGAGGTGCCGTCAACGAGCAGCATTGCGGCGACGGTAGCTTCCATCACCTGTTCCATAAGTTCGGCGTCGACCTTTCCGGGTCTGCCGCATGTGCGAACGCGAGGCCGTTGCGTAGTGCCACGAGGATTACGCCGATCAGCTCGGCGTCCTCGGGCTCCGGCGGTCACACCGACGGCTGCGACGACGGCGAGGAGGGCACACCAACTTGGGGCAGCGCAAGCCTCTCATCAGCCGCCGACCAGCGCCTTCAGGTCGGCGACGACCAACTGCTATTCGCGCAAGCGGCGGCCGCCGGTGTGCACCATCGATCGTTCGAGGCCGTGGCTGCGGCGCATCTTTCGGTCTGGCAGCATCTCATCTCCTCGATACCGCTGCCGCCCTTCCCCATGCACCGGGCTTTCCCCGGCTCGGAGTACTACGGCGGCTCCGCCCCGT
>JBDTXT010000411.1:0-3125 GCA_040006035.1 Pseudonocardiales bacterium
ATTACCGGCACGGCGGCATCATGCAGTACGTGCTCCGCTCGCTGCTGTGAATGCGGGCGAGCACCGCGCTGTTGCTGCGGTTCGTACCGTCGCGGCCGCGCTCGGCCGCACGATCGCCAGTCTGGTGAACGTCCTCAACCCCGAGCGGGTTCTGCTCGGCGGTTCGTTCGCCGAGGTATTCCGGCTGGCCAACAGCGAGATGGTGCAGGCCTTGGACAGCCACACGATGGCCGCCTCGCACAACGCGGTGCAGCTGTGCTCGCCGCGTCTCGGCGACGACTCGTCACTGCTGGGAGCCGCTGAGCTGGCCTTCGCCGCCCTGCTCGCCGATCCGCTGCTGTCTCGCTCAACCTGAGAGCGGCTCGACGCCGACGGCTTGCCGCTCGAACTGGGTGCGGTAGAGCTCGCCGTACAGACCATCGGCCGCCAACAGCTCGCGGTGGGTGCCCATCTCGACGATCTGGCCGGCATCGAGCACGATCACCTTGTCGGCATTGAGGATGGTCGAGAGCCGGTGGGCGATCACGATGGAGGTCCGGCCGGCCAGCGCCTGTGCCAGCGCCTCTTGCACGGCAGCCTCACTCTCGCTGTCCAGGTGCGCCGTGGCCTCGTCGAGGATGACGATCTTGGGAGCTTTGAGCAGCAGGCGGGCGATCGCGAGGCGGGCCTTCTCGCCACCGGAGAGCCGGTAGCCACGATCGCCGACCAGGGTGTCGAGACCGTCGGGCAGCGCCGTCACGAGATCGTTGATCTGAGCCGCGCTGATCGCGCTCCACAGGTCGTCTTCGGTCGCATCGGCCTTGGCGTAGAGCAGGTTGCCACGAATCGTGTCGTGGAACATGTGCGCTTCCTGGCTCACAACACCGATCCGGTCGCGCAATGATTGCTGCGTGACGGTGCGCACGTCGTGCCCGCCGACAAGCACCTGGCCGGCTCGGACGTCATAGATCCGCGGGACGAGTTGGCTGATCGTCGTCTTGCCCGCACCGGACGGGCCGACCAGCGCGATCATCTCCCCCGGCTCGGCCCGAAACGACACCCCGTGCAGCACCTCCTGCGCAGGAGTGTCATCGAGCACGGCGACGTCCTCGAGCGAGGCGAGCGACACCTCGCGGGCCGTCGGGTAGGAGAAGCGCACATCTACGAACTCGACGCTGCCCGCGTCGGGAGGCAGGTCGGCCGCATCCTCGGCGTCGGCGATCATCGGCGGTAGGTCGAGCACCTCGAAGACCCGGTCGAAGCTGACCAGCGCACTCATGATGTCGACCCGGGCGTTTGACAGTGCGGTGAGTGGCCCGTAGAGACGGGTCAGCAGCAACGCCAGGGTGACGACCGTGCCCGCCGACAGGCTGCCCTGGATGGCGTAGTAGCCGCCCAGGCCGTAGACCAGCGCCTGGGCGAGTTGGGCGACCAGCGTGAGCGCGACGAAGAACGCCCGGCCGTACATCGCGGACTGAACGCCGATGTCGCGCACCCGGGCCGCGCGGCCGCGGAAGGACTCGTCCTCGGCGGCCGGATGGCCGAAGAGCTTGACCAACAACGCCCCGGCCACGTTGAACCGCTCGGTCATGGTCGAGTTCATCGATGCATTGAGGTTGTAGGACTCACGCGTGATGCCCTGCAGTCGCGCGCCGATGCGCCGAGCCGGAATCACGAACACGGGCAGCATGACCAGCGAGAGCACGGTGATCTGCCACGACAGCGTGAACATCACGGCGGCAGTCAGCACCAGGCTGACGGCATTCGACACCAACCCTGACAAGGTCGAGGTAAAGGCCTGCTGGGCGCCCAGAACATCGTTGTTCAGCCGGCTGACCAGCGCGCCGGTCTGGGTACGGGTGAAGAACGCGAGCGGCATGCGTTGTACGTGGTCGAAGACCGACGTGCGCATGTCGAAGATCAGCCCCTCGCCGATGCGCGCCGAGTACCAGCGCTGGGCGAAGGAGAGCACCGCGTCGATCACGGCCAGCGCGGCGATCACGAACGCGATCTTGACGACGACGGCCACCTCGCCGTGACCGGTGATTTCGTTGACCACCCGGCCGGCCAGGACCGGCGTCGCGACGCCGATGAGCGAGTCGGCGATGACCAGGAACAGGAAGACCAGCAGGTCGATTCGGTAGGGGCCGGCGAAGCGGAGCACTCGCTTCCAGGTGCCTGGGGGCAGTTGGCGTTCGAGCACCGACTTGTCGCGATTGCGCATCGCGTACATCATGTGCGCGGCTTGCATTGACATCTGCTTACCTCCGGCTGCACCAACGCCCCCGCGCCGGTCGATGTTCCAGTAGCCGGTTCAGGACGAGTGTCCCGCGCTCTCGGCATCCACGCCGATGAGGGCGCGTAGCCGACGGTACTGGGCGTCGCGCTCAGCGGCCTCCTGCTCGGGCTGGGTACGGCCCGCGGCGGCGAGCAGCAGCGCCTTGGTCTCGGCCGCGGCGTCGCGGTTGACGGCCAGCAGCGCTGCGACGGTCTGCTCGACGGTGTCATCGAGGTCGGCGACCGGCACGACCTTCGAGACGAGGCCGATGGCCAAGGCTTCGGCTGCCCCCACCCGTCGGCCGGTCAGGCAGATCTCAGCCGCCCGGGAGTAGCCCACCAGGTCGACGAGGCGCTTGGTGCCGCCGAGATCAGGCACCAGCCCGAGGCTCGGTTCGGCCATCGTGAACTGGGCGTCCGCTGCCGCCAGGCGGATGTCAGTGCCGAGCGCGAGCTGGAACCCGGCGCCGATGGCGTGGCCTTGGACGACGGCGACGCTGACGAAGGCCGGGCGCGACGTCCAGTCGAACGCACGCTGCCAAGCGGCGATCTGCCTGGTGGCCTGATCGGACGACCCCTGGGCAATGGCGAGGACTCCGGGCGCGCCGGGGACGCCTTCGGGACTGAACATGGCCCGGTCCAGTCCGGCGGAGAACGCCCTGCCCTCGCCGCGCAGCACGACGATGCGCACTGTGCCCGGCAGCGCGTCGGCGACGCGCGACAGCCACGTCCAGGTGTGCGGATTCTGCGAATTGAGTTTGTCCGGGCGGTTGAGCGTGATCGTCGCGACCTCACCGGCCAGGCTGACGTCCACGCCCGCTTCGGGCGCTACGTCGATGAACCTGCTCGGCTGGGTCGCGCTCAGCGCT
>JBDTXT010000412.1:0-3114 GCA_040006035.1 Pseudonocardiales bacterium
ACAGGTCGACGATCTCCGGCTCGCGTGCCGCGTTGTCGATCACCGTGGTGCCCTTCGCGAGCACCGCCGCGGTCAGGATGTTCTCGGTGGCGCCGACGCTCGGGAAGTCGAGCCAGATCGTCGCCCCGTGCAGCTGAGCGGCCTCGGCTACGACATAACCGTGCTCGGTGCGGATTTCGGCGCCCATTCGCTGCAGGCCGGTGAAGTGCATGTCGAGCGGCCGGGAACCGATTGCGTCGCCGCCCGGCAGCGCCACCTTTGCCCGGCCGGTGCGACCGAGCAATGGCCCCAGCACGCAAATCGATCCGCGGATCTTGCGGACCAGCTCGTAGGGCGCCTCGGACAGCGGCTCGGCCGGCACGACCACCCGGACGCTTTCCATGGCGCCGTCGCCGCACTCGGTGACTTCGCAGCCCAGCCGGTCCAGCAGTTCGTGCATGATCTTGACGTCGGAGATCGCGGGCAAATTCTGCAGGGTGGTCTCGCCGGGGGCCAGGAGCGCGGCGGCCATCAGCTTCAGGACGCTGTTCTTCGCGCCCACCACCGACACCTCGCCGACCAGGCTGGCACCACCGGTGACCCTCAGGACCTGCATCGGGTCAGGCTATCGTCCGCCTTATGGCGATCCATCTCACCCGGATCTACACCCGCACGGGCGACGACGGTACGACCGCGCTCGGCGACATGTCGCGCGTCGCCAAAACCGATCCACGAGTCGGCGCGTATGCCGATTGCGACGAGACGAACGCGGCCATCGGCGCCGCGCTGGCGCTCGGGGAGTTGCCGGAACAGATAACCGCGGTCCTGCGACGCGTCCAGAACGATCTGTTCGACGTCGGAGCCGATCTGTGTGCCCCCGTGGTGCCCGATCCGCAGTTCCCGCCACTGCGGGTGACCGGCGCCTACGTCGAGCGGTTGGAGGCGTGGTGCGACGAGTTCAATGCCGGCCTGGCCAAGCTGGAAAGTTTCATCCTGCCTGGCGGGACTCCGGGGGCCGCCCTGCTGCACCAGGCCAGAACCGTCGCTCGGCGTGCCGAGCGAAGTGGCTGGGCGCTCGCCGAGGCCGACCCGGAACGCACCAATCGCGTGGCGCTGCTGTACCTGAACCGGCTCTCGGACCTGCTGTTCATCCTGTGCCGGGTGGCCAACCCTGGCGGCGACGTCCTCTGGCAGCCGGGCGGGGCTACGACCTGAGCAGCCCGAGCCGGCCGAGCGCCCAGTCCCAACCGGGCGGCCCCACAGCCTCGGACAATGGGGCTAGCCCCCGGGAGCCGACGATTCGAGCCACGAGACGAAGCCCATGTACGCCCCGTCGGCCAAGGCGATCGACACGTCACCGACAACATCGCGGCAATCCACGATGACGGCGCTTGCCGGCAGCGACGACAGCTCGTTCGGAGCGGGCGGACGTTGGCCCAGCACGGTCAGCTGACCGCGGCGCAGCACGCGTGAAGGCCGGCTGCCGATGCCGATCGCCCGGTAGCATCGCAACTCGTCGCCGTGGTAGCGCCCGACCCCGTAGAGCCACCGCTGACCACGCCGGACAGCGAGCGGGATGGATCCGGCGCTGCGCAACATCTGCCTTTGCCGGGCCACGATCGAGGCCAGCAGTATTACGGTGGCGATCAGGGCGACGACGGCGATGATGTCGAGAAGGCGCATGCCGCTTTGCCCCGGTCCGCTCAGGTCGCTTCGCCGGCGGCCCGCAGCCGCGCGAGTGCCCGGTCGCGGGCGGCAGCCGCGTCCGGTCCTTCGTCGGATTCGGCTCGGGTCAGCGCCTCACGAGCCCGGCCGACGTCGATGTCGTCGGCCGCCTCGGCGACCTCGGCGAGGATCGACACCCCGTCCTCGCGCACCGACAGGAAGCCGCCGTGAACGGCGACCCGTAGTTCCGGTTCGGAGTCCCGACTGATCCGCACCGTCCAGCCGGGCGCGAGCTGCCCGAGGAGCGGAGCGTGCCCCGGCAGCACGCCGATTTCGCCCTCGGTCGTCCGGGCGATCACCATGCTGGCGTCGCCGGACCAGATCGCCCGCTCGACCGCGACGACTTCGACGTGCATGGTTGCCATCGAGATCAGTTGTCCTTCAGCTCGTGTGCCTTGCGCTCGAGATCCTCGATGCCGCCGCACATGAAGAACGCCTGCTCGGGGTAGCTGTCGAACTCGCCGTCGCACAGGCGGCGGAAGGACTCGACCGTTTCGGTGACCGGCACGAACGAGCCGTCCAGCCCGGTGAACACCTTGGCGACAAACGTGTTCTGCGACAGGAACCGCTCGATCCGCCGAGCGCGACCGACGAGGATCTTGTCCTCCTCGGAGAGCTCGTCGACGCCGAGGATGGCGATGATGTTTTGCAGTTCCGCGTAGCGCTGCAAGATCTCCTTAGTGCGCTGGGCGACCCGGTAATGCTCCTCGCCGACATAGCGAGCGTCGAGGATGCGTGACGTCGAGTCCAGTGGGTCAACCGCTGGATAGATGCCCTTCTCCGAGATCGGCCGGGACAGCACGGTCGTGGCGTCCAAGTGGGCGAACGCGGTGTGCGGTGCCGGGTCGGTGATGTCATCAGCCGGCACGTAGATCGCCTGCATCGAGGTGATCGAGTGTCCGCGGGTAGACGTGATTCGCTCCTGTAGCTGGCCCATCTCATCGGCGAGGGTGGGCTGGTAGCCCACCGCGGACGGCATCCGGCCGAGCAGGGTCGACACCTCGGAACCGGCCTGGGTGAACCGGAAGATGTTGTCGATGAAGAGCAGGACGTCCTGGTTCTGGACGTCGCGGAAGTACTCGGCCATGGTGAGCGCCGACAAAGCCACCCGCAGCCGGGTGCCGGGCGGCTCGTCCATCTGCCCAAACACCAATGCCGTCTTCTCGATGACACCCGTCTCGGTCATCTCGACGATCAGGCCGGTGCCCTCGCGGGTCCGCTCACCCACGCCGGCGAACACGGACACGCCGCCGAAGTTCTCGGCGACCCGGTAGATCATCTCCTGAATGAGCACGGTTTTGCCCACACCGGCACCGCCGAACAGCCCGATCTTGCCGCCCGTTACGTAGGGGGTAAGCAGGTCGATGACCTTGATGCCGGTCTCGAACATCTCGGTCTTGCTCTCGAGCT
>JBDTXT010000413.1:0-3100 GCA_040006035.1 Pseudonocardiales bacterium
CAGCTGGCCGTTCTTGTCGCGAACGAGCACACCACCCGGTACGGGGACGAGTTTGCCGCCAACCGCCGCGCCGGCCGCGGCGACGAAGTAGGCCTGTTGCTCGGCCCGCGCCATGATCGCCCGCGAACCCATCCCGAGTGCGAAGGCGCCATTGGCCTTGCCGAAAGCGATGTCGAACCGCCCGTTCGAGGCGCCGTCCTCCCGCTCGACGGCGACGACGTGGGCACCCGCGTCGAGCACCACGACCGTGAGCGGCTTGTAGCCGTGCTCGGCACCCGCGGCGCGGGCAGCGGCGATGATTGCGCGGGCGGTGTCGAGGTCCAGTGCGGTCATGAGACGGTTCCTTCGGCGGTGGCGAGCGCGTCCTTCCTGGCGCGGCGGTAGGCGTGCAGGATCGGCTCGGTGTAGCCGCTGGGCTGGTTCAGCCCGTCGAAGATCAGCTCCCGCGCCGCGGCGAAGGCCGAGCCGTCGAAGGTCGGGGCCATGGGCCGGTAGCCGGGGTCGCCGCCGTTCTGGTCGTCGACGATGGCGGCTATCCGGCGCAGTGCGTCCTCGACCTGCTGGGTCGAGAGGATCCCGTGCTGCAGCCAGTTGGCGACGTGCTGGGATGAGATGCGGCAGGTGGCGCGGTCCTCCATCAACGGCGTCCCGCCGAGGTCGGGCACCTTGGAACAGCCGACGCCGGCGTTGACCCAACGAACCACGTATCCGAGAATGCCTTGGACGTTGTTGTCCAGCTCAGCCTGCACGTCCGGGGCTGTCAGCGTCGAAGCATCAACGAGCGGGATGGTCAGCAAAGCGCCCCGGTCGGCCGGTGCACGGCCGGCCAGTTCCGCCTGGCGTTTCGCGACGTCGATCTGGTGGTAGTGCAGCGCGTGCAGCGTCGCCGCGGTCGGCGAGGGCACCCACGCGCAGCTGGCGCCCGAGAGCGGATGGCCGACCTTCTGCTCGAGCATGTCGGCCAGGTTGTCCGGCGCGGCCCACATGCCCTTGCCGATCTGCGCTCGACCGCGGAAGCCGCTGCCCAGACCGACGTCGACGTTGTTGTCCTCGTAGGCGGAAATCCACGGCTGGCTACGCATGTCGGCCTTGCGAACCATCGTCCCGGCGCGCATCGAGGTGTGCATCTCGTCGCCGGTGCGGTCCAGGAAGCCGGTGTTGATGAAGGCAACGCGGTCACGGGCGGCGTGAATGCAGGCGGCGAGGTTGGCCGACGTGCGTCGTTCCTCGTCCATGATGCCGATCTTGATCGTGAGCGGCGGCAGGCCCAGCACCTCCTCGACCCGCTCGAAGACTTCGATTGTGAACGCGACCTCTTCCGGCCCGTGCATCTTGGGCTTCACGACATAGATCGAGCCGGTCCGGGAGTTGTGGAGCTCCCCTGTCCCGCGTAGATCGTGGACACTTCCCAGACCGCACAGGAGCGCGTCGAGTAGACCCTCCGGCACGGGATGTCCTTCGGCGTCGAGGATCACATCGGTCATCATCAGATGACCGACCTCGCGGATGAAGAGCACCGCACGTCCGGGCAGCGTGATCTCGCCGCCGTCGGGTGTGCGGTAGACGCGGTCGGGATTGAGCGTGCGGGTGAACGTTCGCCCACCCTTGCTCACCTCCTCGCGCAGAGTCCCCTGCATGAGTTGCAGCCAGTTGCGGTAGCCGAGCACCTTGTCCTCGGCATCGACCGCGGCAACGGAGTCCTCAAGATCCATGATGGTGGTGACGGCGGCCTCGAGCACGACGTCCTTGACCCCGGCGGCGTCGGTCGCGCCGATGGAGTTTTCCCGGTCCACCTGGATCTCGACGTGAAGACCGTGGTGGACTAGCAGCACGGCGGACGGCGAGGATGGTTCGCCCTGGTAGCCGACGAATGCCGCCAGGTCGGCGAGCCCGTGCGGCGTCCCGTCGATCGTTGCCACCAGACCGCCACCGCCGACCGTGTAGTCGGTAACGTGGGCGTGGGAGCCGCCCGCCAGCGGCAGGTGTTCGTCGAGGAACGCTCGGGCCCGGGCCACGACGACCGCACCGCGCGCCGGGTTGTAGCCCGTCCCCCGTTCCCGACCCTCGGCCTCGTCGATGACGTCGGCGCCGTAGAGAGCGTCGTAGAGCGAGCCCCAGCGGGCGTTGGCGGCGTTGGTAGCGAAGCGGGCATTGAGCAGCGGAACGATGAGCTGTGGGCCGGCCTGCACGGCGATCTCGGGGTCCACGTTCGCGGTCGTGATCTCGAACGGCGCCGGGACGTCGACCAGGTAACCGAGCTCGGTGAGGAACTGTTCGTACGCGGCCGGGTCAGCGGGCCGGCCCGGGGATTCCCGGTGGTACTCGTCCAGCGACGTCTGGAGCTCCTCGCGCCGCTGCAGCAACTCGCGGTTGCGCGGACCGAAGTCGCGCAGCAGCGCCTCGACGCCGGCCCAGAACGCCACCGATTCGACCTGCGAGCCCGGCAGAGCCTCCTGCTCGACGAAGCGGTGCAGCCGCTCGTCGACGTCCATCGTCCCTACGCGAACCCTCTTCGTCATCCGTGCCTCGCCATCCGTTTACGCAACGTGAAAACATCATCGGAGCTAATCGGGACCCTAGGGACGGTAATCTGCCGGTGTCAACCGGGATCAGCCCGGGTCCGCAAGGGTGGTCGGCTCGTCGAACAATGGGCACCGGAAGGCGTGATTTGCGTCGGATGGATGCCCTCACAGACTGGCCCGGTCGAACCGTCAAGTAGCCCAATCTCCAGACCTGCAAAGGCATTCGCGCGCTACGACCTGCCGATCACCTCAAGGCTCGGCAACATCCCTGGGCTAGCTGATTCATCGCCGCGAGGGGCGCTCGACCGAACCCATGCGACCGAGCTGCCGGTCCTCGTCCTCGTCCTCGTCCTCGTCAGTTGGCGTTGGCGAACCTGTACCGGCTCATCGCAGATGAACCGCTTTACTTCCGGACGACGGTTCGCCTGGGACGACGTGCTGATGGACGTGCAACTGTTGGTGGTCCCGAACTGCTCCAACGAGCAGGAAGCCCGGGTTGTGCTCCGCCGGGCTCTGGCCGACGCCGGAGTTGGCGACCTGCCGATCCGCACCTTTGTGGTCAGCACCGCCGAGCAGGC
>JBDTXT010000414.1:0-3100 GCA_040006035.1 Pseudonocardiales bacterium
GGTGCGCGTCACCGTGTCGGGCGTCGTCGACCTGCCCCAGGTCGACTCGCTGTTCCAGACGGTCGGCGCGCCGCTCGGGGCGCAGCGCACCGCGCCACCGGACAACATCGTGCTGCTCCCGGCGCAACTCTGGCATCAGATCTTCGATCCGCTGGCCAAGACACGGCCGGACCTGGTCACCACCCAGATTCACGCCGTGCGCGACCACCACCTGCCGGCTGACCCGGCGCAGGCATACACGACGATGACCGCGGCGGCTCACAACCTGGAGGCCAAGAGCGCCGGGGGCCTCGTCGTCGGCGATAACCTCGGTGCGGCCCTGGGTGCGGCTCGCGGGGACGCGGCGTACGCGCAGGTGCTGTTCCTGTTCCTCGGTCTGCCGGGCGCGATCCTGGCCGGCTTGCTGACGGCCACGATCGCCTCCGCGGGCGCGACCCGGCGTCAGGCTGAACAGGCGCTGCTGCGCGCCCGCGGTGCGTCGGCGCGGCAGTTGCTGCGCCTCGCCGCCGCGGAGGCGGCGGTGATCGGTGCTGTCGGCGCCGTGCTCGGGCTCGTCACCGCAGCGGTGGTCGGCCACTTCGCCTTCGGCACCGCCCGCTTCGGCACCACCACCGCCACCGCGGCCGGCTGGGCGGCGGTCGCCGCGGGCATCGGCCTGGCAATCGCCGCGGCCGCAGTCCTGGTGCCCGCCCGCCGCGACCTGCGCGAGCGTACCGTCGCCGCCGGCCGCGAAACGGTCGGCACGCAGCGCTACCCCTGGTGGGCGCGTGTCGGCGTGGACGTCGGACTGCTCGTGGTCGCCTACTTGGTATTCAAGGCGACGAGCCGCAACGGGTACCAGTTGGTGCTCGCACCGGAAGGCGTCCCCACCATCTCGGTGTCCTACTGGGCCCTGGCTGCCCCCGCGTTGCTATGGATCGGTGCCGGCCTACTGGCATGGCGGCTTTCGGACCTGTTGCTCGGCCGCGGGCTGCCCATCCTGCGCCGCGTCCTGCGACCAATGACGGGAAAACTGGCCGGGCCCGTGGCCGGCGGCATGTCTCGGCAGCGCCGGCCACTGGCCCGCGCGATCGTGCTGCTCGCGCTGGCCCTGTCCTTCGCCGCATCGACAGCGACGTTCAATGCCACGTACCACCAGCAGGCCGAGGCCGACGCCCAGCTGACCAACGGCGCCGACGTCACAGTCACCGTCGCCGCTGGAAGCACCGTGCACCCGACTGAGGCGGGCAAGCTCGCTGGCGTCAACGGGGTCCGCGGGGTCGAACCGCTGCAGCACCGCTTCGCCTACATCGGCACCGACCTGCAGGATCTCTACGGCGTGCGTCCGGACCACATCCGCAACGCGACCGCACTCCAGGACGCCTACTTCAAGGGCGGCTCGGCGGCCGGCCTGATGCACACGCTGGCGACCCAGCCGAACTCGATCCTGGTGTCCGCGGAGACGGTGAAGGACTATCAGCTGCATACAGGCGACCTGATCAAGCTTCGGCTGATCGACTCGCGGACCAAGCAACCGCGCATGGTGTCCTTCCACTACGTCGGCGTGGTCACCGAGTTCCCGACCGCGCCCAAGGACAGCTTCTTCGTGGCGAACGCGAACTACGTCGCGCAGCAGACCGGCAGTGACGCCGTCGGCGCGTTCCTGGTCGACACCGGAGGGAAGCACACGACCGCGGTCGTTCACCGCATCCAGTCCCTGCTCGGACCGTCGGCCACCGTCACCGATATCGCGACGGTTCGCAAGAGCGTCGGCTCCAGCCTCACCTCGGTGGACCTCGCCGGTCTCACCCGCGTCGAGCTGACATTCGCGCTGCTGCTCGCCGCCGCGGCCGGTGGGCTGGTGCTCGCGCTCGGGCTGACGGAACGGCGGCGCAGCTTCGCGATCGCGACGGCGCTGGGCGCCAAGGGTCGCCACCTGCGCGGCATGATCTTCAGCGAAGCGGTAGTGCTGGCAGTGCTCGGTCTAACCGCAGGCGCCGCGCTCGGCACGCTGCTGTCGCAGATGCTAGTCAAGGTGCTCACCGGGGTATTCGACCCGCCGCCGTCGGTCATCGCGGTGCCGTGGTTCTATCTCGGCTCGGTCGCGGGCATCACCGTAGCGGCGTTCGCCATCGCAAGCGCCGCGGCGGTACGGGCGGCGAAGCGGCCGGCGATCAGCGTGTTGCGGGATCTGTAGGGGACGTTTCCAGGCGATAGCCACGCCCGCGCAGGGTTACGATCTCCGGCGCGAGCGTGCCGCCCGCCTGGGCCGCGTCGGCGAGCTTGCGCCGCAGCGCCGACAGGTGCACGTCGAGGGTCTTGGTCGAACCGAACCAGTTCTCGTCCCAGACGTCGCTCATCAGCTCGGTGCGGCTCACCGCCGTGCCCGCAGCCGACGCCAGTCGGGCCAGCAGGTCGAACTCCTTGGCCCGCACCGTGATCTCGCGCCCGGCCAGTCGAACCCGCCGCGCCGCCGTGTCGACCTCGAGATCACCAACCAGCAACACGCCAGAATCACCGGCGTCCACCGAACGCCGCCTGAGGTGAGCCCGGATCCGAGCCATCAGCTCGGCCAGGCGGAACGGCTTGGTCAGGTAGTCGTCGGCGCCTGCATCCAGGCCGAGCACCACGTCGATCTCGTCGTCGCGGGCCGTCAGGATGACGATGACACAGCCTGGCTGGTCGGCCCGGATCCGGCGGCACAGGTCGGTGCCGTCCATGTCCGGCAGCCCCAGGTCGACTAGCGCAAGATCGAACACGCCGTCGCGCAGCGCCTCAAGGCCGCCGTGGCCGATCTGCGCCCAGGTGACCTCGTGCCCGTTGGTGACGAGCTCGGTCTGCACCGCGAGGCCGAGCGCGAGGTCATCCTCGACGACGAGCACGCGCGGCATTGACCGACCATAGAGGCCCGACCTTTGGACGGCTGAAGTGAGCGACAGCGCGGACTCAGGCAGCGGCGGTAGGTCGCGCCGGCGGCTGGGGGGGAAACCCGAGTCGCCTGCTCTTCGGTGGCGTCGGTGCCAACCGAGCGTGCCGACCTTGACGTGCGCGGCATGGCACTGGACTCCGTGGTGACAAACCCAAACCATTACAAGGTGGTGTTCGAGAACGAGCGCGTTCA
>JBDTXT010000415.1:0-3094 GCA_040006035.1 Pseudonocardiales bacterium
CGCTGGTGTCCTCGCTCGCGCTGCGGCGCCGGCGCATCGAGTCCGGCGAGGCCGTTGTCGTCGGGGTGAACAGGTTCACCGAGTCCGAGCCCAACCCGCTGGTCGGTGGTGCCGACGGCGGGATCATGACGGTCGACCCGGCCGTCGAGGCGGGGGCGGTCGCGGCCATCCAGGCGTGGCGAGCGGCCCGTGATGCGGCAGCCGTCGAGGAAGCACTGACCATCCTGCGTGACGCGGCCAAGACCGATGCCAACCTGATGGAGGCGTCGCTGAGCTGTGCCCGCGTCGGGGTGACCGTGGGGGAGTGGTCCGGCGTGCTGCGCGATGTCTTCGGCGAGTACCGGCCGCCGACCGGTGTCGCCGGGGCGAGCGGTGGTGGCCACGAGGGTGGCCTGAGTGAGGTGCAGCGGCGGGTGCGGGCGATGGGCGAGCAGTTCGGTCGGCCGTTGAAATTCCTGGTCGGCAAGCCGGGGCTGGACGGCCACTCCAACGGGGCCGAGCAGATTGCCGTCCGGGCCCGCGACGCCGGGTTCGAGGTCGTCTACTCCGGCATCCGGCTCACGCCGGCCCAGCTCATCGCCTCGGCGGTGGAGGAGGACGTCGACGTCGTCGGCCTTTCCGTGCTGTCCGGGTCACACCTGTCTGTCGTGCCCGATGTGCTCGACGGCCTGCGCGCCGCCGGCCTGGACGATGTGCCCGTGGTGGTCGGCGGGATCATCCCCGAGGCCGACGCGGCCACGTTGCGCGCCGCCGGTGTGGCCCGCGTCTTCACCCCGAAGGACTTCGAGATCACCGACGTCCTCGGCCAGATCGTCGACGCCATCGAAGAGGCTCGCGCCTAGGGCGCCTACGGATTGAACGTGTCCGGGTCGGGGCCGGTGCGCTCGTCGCGGTTGAGCTCGCTGATCGAGACCACGTCGTCGTCGGCGAGTTCGAAGTCGAAGACGTCGATGTTCTCGGCGATGCGAGACGGCGTGACCGACTTCGGGATGACCACATTGCCCAACTGCAGGTGCCAGCGGATGACGATCTGCGCTGGTGTCTTGCCGTATTTTGCCGCCAGCACCGTGACGACGGGGTCGGACAGGAGTTCGCCGCCCTTGGCCAGCGGTGACCACGCCTCGGTCGCGATGCCGTGCTCGGCGTCGAAGCCGCGCAGCCCGCCCTGACTCAGGTACGGGTGCAGCTCGATCTGGTTCAGCGCGGGAATCACGTTGGTCTCGTCGAAGAGCCGCTGCAGGTGCACCGGCGCGAAGTTGGACACGCCGATTGCCCGGGCCACGCCGTCGCGCTGCAACTTCTCGAAGGCCCGCCAGGTCGCGACGTAACGGTCTTTCGCCGGCAGCGGCCAGTGGATCAGGTAGAGATCGAGGTAGTCCAGGCCAAGCAGCTCTCGACTCTGCTCGAACGCGCACAATGCCTCGTCGGTGCCGTGCGCGTTGTTGTTGAGCTTGGTAGTGATGAACAGCTCGTCGCGGGGGATGCCGGAGTCCGCGATGGCCTTGCCGACGCCCGCCTCGTTGCGGTACATGGCGGCGGTGTCGATGGAGCGGTAACCGGCCTCGAGCGCCGCGCTCACCGCTGCGGATGTCTCGTCGTTCGGAACCTGAAAGACGCCGTAGCCGAGCTGCGGCATGTTGGCGCCGCTGTTGAGCTTGACGGTCGGCTGGTCAGCCATTTGAAACAACCTCCTGAGTTGGTCGTGGTGCTACCCCGGTACTACCCATCGAGGGAGGCGAACATTCCCCGCCGGGCGACACCGGTAACCTGCCCAGCTGTGCGCCTTGTCATTGCTCGCTGCAGTGTCGACTACATCGGCCGGCTCACCGCACACCTGCCGCTGGCAACGCGGCTGCTGCTGGTCAAGGCCGATGGCTCGGTGCTCGTGCACGCCGACGGTGGCTCGTACAAGCCGCTGAACTGGATGAGTCCGCCGTGCACCCTCGTGGTCGATACCGGCGGCGATCAGCCCACCTGGACGGTCACGAACAAGCTGGGCGAGCAGCTGATCATCACGATGGAGGCGGTCGAGCACGATTCCACGCATGAGCTGGGCCTGGACCCCGGATTGGTCAAGGATGGCGTCGAGGCGCACCTGCAGAAGCTGCTCGCCGAGCACATCCACACGCTCGGCGCCGGCTACCGGTTGGTCCGGCGCGAGTACCCCACCCCGATCGGCCCGGTCGACATCATGGCGCGCGACCCGAACGGGGTGGCCGTCGCCGTCGAGATCAAACGCCGCGGTGAGATAGACGGTGTCGAGCAGCTCACCCGCTATCTGGAACTACTCAACCGTGACCCGCTGCTGGCACCGGTGCGCGGCGTCTTCGCCGCTCAGGAGATCAAGCCGCAGGCGCGCACCCTGGCCGAGGACCGCGGCATCGCCTGCCTGGTGCTGGACTACGACCTGCTGCGCGGCATCGACAACATAGAGGACCGGCTGTTCTAGAGCGGCGGCTGTCGGACGGCGCACCGAGTCCCACGTGCTCGTCCGTATTCTGTACCACGTCTGTCTTACGGTGCCCCCGACGCACCGCGACGATCGCCCTGCGGCCGCGTCATACGTTCGTAGTACAGATTCCGGGAGGTACTACCAGCCCCAGGTCGTTGGCGACGTCGAGCAGTTGACCGCGCGCTTGTACCGTGGCGCAATGACCGTGACCACTGCACCACCCACCACGTTCGATTCCCTGGATCCGGCCACCGGGGCCGTTGTCGCGACGTTCCCGGTCGACACGTGCGAGGACGTCGCGGCCGCCGTTGAACGCGCCCGACCGGCCGCGGACTGGTGGCGTGAGCTCGGCTTCGACGGCCGCAAGAAGCGGTTGCGGGCGTGGCGCTCGATCATCGCGTCCCGGCTGGACGAGTTCGCCGAGCTGATCCATCGCGAGAACGGCAAACCGATCTTCGACGCGATCGGTGAGCTGTCGATCGCGATCGAGCACCTGGACTGGGCCTCGGGTGCGGCGGCGAAGGTGCTGGGCCGCCGCCGGGTGGGTTCCGGGCTGCTGGCCATGAACCAGTCCGCGAGCGTCGAATACCTGCCCTACGGCGTCGTGGGCGTGATCGGCCCGTGGAACTACCCGGTGCACAC
>JBDTXT010000416.1:0-3092 GCA_040006035.1 Pseudonocardiales bacterium
TCGCGGGACGTGCTGGCATGAGTTCGGTGACCTCCTAGAGATCGATCTCGACGTGTCCTTCGGGGGCATTGATGCAGGTGCGGACCATCTGCCCGCTGGCTTCTTCGATCCGGCCGGTGCGCAGGTCGCGGACCGCGCCGTCCTGCAACCGGCCGACGCAGGTGTGGCAGATGCCCATCCGGCAGCCGAACGGCAGCTTGGCGCCGGCGTTTTCGCCGCCGACGAGGATGGACACGCCGCTCTCGCACTCCGCCGCGCAGTCGGTGACACGGAAGTGGACGGATCCGCCGTCTCCGCCGCCGCCGCCGTTGCCGATCGCCGGCTGGAACCGCTCGGTGTGCAGCCTGCCGGTGCACTCGTGCTTCTCGAAGTGTTGCTCCACCGCGTCGATCATCTTCCGCGGGCCGGACAGGAAGGTCTCGCGATCGCGCCAGTCGGCGGCGTGCTGGTCAAGGTCCTCCGGGGTGAAGCGCGGCACCTGCCCGGTGTGCACCTCGATCAGCTGATAGCCGTCGCGGCGCTCCGTGAGCTGCCGCAGCATCCGGCCGAAGATCATGTCGTCCTTGTCCCGGCAGCTGTGGATGTGGATCACGTCGTCCAGTGCGTCGCGCCGATCGAGCTCACGCAACATCGCCATGACCGGTGTTATCCCACTTCCGGCCGAGATGAACAGCGCGCTCTTCGGCAGCGGGTGGGGCAGCGTGAATTCGCCCTCGATCTCGCCGAGATACATTTCCTGGCCGGGCTGTACCCGGTTGACGAACATCGGTGACATTCGCCCGCCATCGGCCAGCTTCACCGTGATGCTGACGACGCCTTCCGGGTGGTTCGGGTCCGATGTGATCGAGTACGCCCGCCAGTGCCGGACGCCGTCGATCTCCATCCCGATGCGCAGGTACTGGCCTGGCTCGTGGGCCGGCCAGGAGGAGTTGGGTTTGACCACGATCGTCGCTGCGTTGCCGCGCTCCCGGCGCACCCGCACCACCTTGCCGGTGAGTTCGCGGGTCGACCATCCCGGCTTGACGAGCGCGAAGTAGTCGTCCGGGAGCAGCGGGGTAGTCAGGGAACGTCCCAACCGGGTCACCTGCTGGCGAACGAACGACACCCGCGGCTTTGCGCCGGTCTCGACCATGTTGCTCCTTATCTCCGACTCCACGTTCGACGTAAACATTTCAGTGCACAACTGTCAACTGAATCGGCGTGTCGACCGGGTCCGGGCGGGAAAATTCGGGGCCGATTAGGCTCAGGTCAGCAGCACGTCAGAAGCGGAGGACGTACATGAGCGCCAGTGGCAGCAAATACGTCTACGACTTCGCCGAGGGCAGCAAGGACATGAAGGACCTGCTGGGTGGCAAGGGCGCCAACCTGGCGGAGATGACGAATCTGAAGTTGCCGGTGCCGCCCGGTTTCACGATCACCACCGAGGCGTGCCGGACGTTTCTGAAGAGTGGCCGGGAGCCGGATGGGCTGTCCGGTGAGGTCGATGAGCACCTGGCGGCGCTGGAGCACGCAATGGGTAAGCGGCTGGGCCAGTCGGACGACCCGCTGCTGGTGTCGGTGCGCTCGGGCGCGAAATTTTCGATGCCCGGGATGATGGAGACCGTCCTCAACATCGGTTTGAACGACCAGTCGGTGCGCGGGCTTGCCAAGCAGGCCGACAACGAGCGGTTCGCCTTCGACTCCTACCGACGGCTGATCCAGATGTTCGGCAAGACGGTGCTGGGCATCGACGGAGAGCACTTCGAGAACGCCCTGGAGGCGGCGAAGAACGCGAAGGACACGACGAACGACCTCGACCTCGACGCCGAGGACCTGCGCAAACTGGTCGAGACGTTCAAGGAGGTCGTGGTCGAGCGCGCGGGGCGTCCGTTCCCGCAGGATCCGCGTGAGCAGATGGAGATGGCCGTGCGGGCCGTCTTCGAGTCGTGGAACACCGAACGGGCGGTGATCTACCGGCGCCAGGAACGGATCCCCGCGGATCTGGGCACGGCAGTGAACATCGTGGCGATGGTGTTCGGCAACCTCGACATGGACTCCGGCACTGGCGTCGCCTTCACCCGCGACCCGGCAACCGGCGCGCAGGGCATCTACGGCGACTACCTGGAGAACGCACAGGGCGAGGACGTGGTGGCGGGCATCCGCAACACGGTGCCGCTGGCAGATTTGGAGAAGCTGGACAAGAAGTCCTACGACGAGCTGTTGCACAACATGCAGACGCTCGAGGAGCACTACCTCGACTTGTGCGACATCGAGTTCACCATCGAGCGCGGCAAGTTGTGGATGCTGCAGACCCGGATCGGCAAGCGCACCGCGGCGGCCGCGTTCCGGATCGCGCTGCAGTTGGCCGATCAGGGCCTGATCGACATGGACGAGGCGGTGTCCAGGGTTTCCGGGGCGCAGCTCGCGCAGTTGATGTTCCCGCGCTTCGACACCGACGCCGCGCGGCGCAAGATCGCGACCGGGATCGCCGCCTCGCCAGGCGCCGCGGTCGGCAAGGTCGTCTTCGACTCCTACACCGCGGTCAAGTGGTCGCGCTCGGGCGAGTCGGTGATCCTGGTCCGCCGGGAGACGAACCCGGACGACCTGAACGGGATGATCGCCGCGGCCGGCATCCTCACCTCGCGCGGCGGCAAGACATCGCACGCGGCGGTCGTCGCTCGCGGCATGGGCAAGACCTGCGTCTGCGGCGCCGAATCGCTGAATGTGGACACCAAGAAGCGGGTGCTGCGCGCCCGCGGCGGCACGGAGATCCACGAGGGGGACGTGATCTCGATCGACGGCACGTCCGGCGACGTCTACCTCGGTGAGGTGCCGGTGGTGGATTCACCGGTCGTCGAGTACTTCGAGGAAGGGACCATCGGCGAGTCCGACGATCTGGTGATGGCCGTCGACCGGGTGATGCGACACGCGGACGGGTCGCGGCGGATGTCGGTGCGGGCGAACGCCGACACCCCGGAGGACGCGGCTCGGGCTCGCCGGTTCGGTGCGCAGGGGATCGGCCTGTGCCGCACCGAGCACATGTTCCTGGGCGAGCGGCGGCAACTGGTCGAGCGGTTGATCCTGGCTGACACCGACGAGGATCGGGACACCGA
>JBDTXT010000417.1:0-3090 GCA_040006035.1 Pseudonocardiales bacterium
ACTCAGAGGTGAACAGACGGCGGGTCACAAGCACTCCGAAGCTAGGTTGGCAGAAGTCCGACGAGTCTATCCGGCACCTTTGGGTGCACCTAAATCTGGCGGTGTGACGTGCTCGCCACTGCGTCCCAGACGCCTGCGGCGAGCAGCGCCTTGGGGCCGAACTCGACGGGGCGCTCGGTGCCGTCGGCACCCAGGATGACGCCGGCGTTGTCGGCCTGGCCGAAGGCCCGGCCCTCGCCGACCGCGTTCACGACGAGCAGGTCGCAGCCCTTGCGGGCCAGCTTGGCCCGGCCGTGTTCGAGCACCGAGCCGGTGTCGTCGCCGGTCTCGGCGGCGAAGCCGACCAGGACTTGGCCGGGGCGCCGGGCGGCGACGAGTTCTGCCAGCACGTCCGGATTCTCGCTCAGCATGATCGGCTCGGGCTCGGTAGCAGATTTCTTGATCTTGTGCCCGGCGGCGCTGGTCGGCCGGAAGTCTGCGACGGCGGCAGCCATCACGACGACATCGGCGTCCTGGGCTGCCTTGTGCACCGCGTCGCGCAGCTCGGCGGTGCTCACCACCCGCACCACCTCGGCGTTGGCCGGGTCGGGCAGCTCGACGTTGGCGGCTACCACGGTGACCCGCGCGCCGCGGGCGGCCGCGACAGTGGCCAGTGCGTAGCCCTGTTTGCCCGAGGATGAGTTGCCGAGGTAGCGCACCGGGTCGAGCGGTTCACGGGTGCCACCGGCACTGATGACTACATGGCGCCCAGCGAGGTCCGCCGGCAGCGCATCGGGACGACGTAGCAAGAGCCCGGCCAGTTGGGCGATCTCGGCCGGCTCGGGCAGCCGGCCCTTGCCGGTGTCGGCGCCGGTCAAGCGCCCGGTGGCGGGCTCGAGCACGACCGCCCCGCGGCGGCGCAGGGTGACGACGTTCTCGACGGTAGCCGGGTGCTCCCACATCTCGGTGTGCATCGCCGGCACGAACAACAGCGGACATCGCGCGGTCAGCAACGTGTTGGTGAGCAGGTCGTCAGCCAGCCCATGAGCGGCTCGGGCCAACAGGTCAGCGGTGGCGGGGGCAACGACAACGAGCTCAGCGTCGCGGCCCAGACGTACGTGCGGCACGTCCTCGGCCGCGTCCCACACATCCGAGGACACTGGATGGTGCGACAGGGCCGCCCAGGTGGGTGCGCCGACGAACTTCAGAGCGGCAGCAGTAGGCACGACGGTGACGTCATGGCCGGCCTCGGTGAGCAGGCGCAGCAACTCGACGGCCTTGTAGGCAGCAATGCCACCTGAAACACCAAGCACCACTCTGCTCATAGGGCGTACACCTCAGCGCAGAATAATTACGCTTCGCTGGGCTTGAACTCGATCAGGTCGGTGTTGATCTCGCGCAGCGCGATGGAGAGGGGCTTCTCCTGGGGGGCGGTCTCGACGAGCGGACCGACGTACTCGAGCAGGCCCTCACCGAGCTGGCTGTAGTAGGCGTTGATCTGACGTGCCCGCTTGGCGGCGATGATCACCAGTGCGTACTTCGACTGGGTGCGCTCGAGCAGTTCGTCGATCGGCGGGTTGGTGATCCCCTCGGGGGCGGACAGCATTCCGGACACGTGTGAACTCTCTGGTCGGTGGTCTGGCAGGCACGCAAAACTCTGCGCGCTGCACTACTTGGGGCAGACGGCCTCTATCGATCCTACCAACTGGGCGGCTGCCCGGCCGACATCATCGTTGACGATGACCTCGTCGAACTCCGATTCCGCCGCCAACTCGACCTTTGCCCGGGCTAGCCGGGCCGCGATCACGTCGGCAGGTTCGGTGCCGCGACCGGCGAGTCGCCGTTCCAGCTCGGCCCAGGACGGTGGGGTCAGGAAGACCAGGTTGGCCTCCGGCAGCGAGGCGCGCACCTGACGCGCGCCTTGCAGTTCGATCTCCAGCAAGGACGGGGTGCCTGCAGCCAGGTGCTGCAGGACAGGTGCTTTGGGGGTTCCGTACAGGTGGCCCGCGAACTGGGCGTGTTCGAGGAGTTCACCGGCCTCGACCATGCGCGCGAACTCGGTGCGGCTCACGAAGCGGTACTGGACGCCTTCGCGCTCCCCAGGGCGCGGCGGGCGAGTGGTGCACGACACCGACACCCAGACGTGGGGGTAGAGCTCGCGGACCTTCGCCACCACCGTGCCCTTGCCCACCCCGGATGGCCCGGAAAGCACGGTCAGACGCGCCACCGACCGCGTCGCCATCATGACGGGCAACCTACCGGGCAGCGCGGAACCCGTTCGGGACGCCGGTGCGCAACTCGTGGACGGCTACGGGATGATGCTTGAACTCACCGCGGTCAGCCTGGGTCGATCGGGTGTACGGAAATGGAGTGCGCCTTGCTGATCGGAGTCCCACGCGAGTCCTCCGCAGGGGAGACCCGCGTCGCCGCCACGCCCGCCACCGTCGCGCAACTGCGCGGCCTCGGCTACGACGTCGTAATCGAATCCGACGCCGGATTGAAGGCCAGCTTCACCGACGAGGCCTACGCGGCCGCCGACGCCACCGTCGGCCCAGAGTCCGAGGTCTGGGGCGCCGACATCGTCCTGAAGGTCAACGCACCGTCCGTGGATGAGATCGGCAAGCTGCGCGAGGGCGCGACGCTGGTGAGCCTGCTCAGCCCGGCGTTGAATCCCGAACTCGTCGAGTCCCTGGCCCAACGCCCGATCACGGTCCTGGCCATGGACGCGGTGCCCCGGATCTCGCGCGCCCAGTCGCTGGACGTGCTGAGCTCGATGGCCAACATCGCCGGCTACCGCGCGGTGATCGAGGCGGCCCACGTGTTCGGTCGGTTCTTCACCGGCCAGGTCACTGCAGCGGGCAAGGTGCCGCCGGCCAAGGTGCTCGTTGCCGGTGCGGGCGTGGCCGGACTGGCCGCGATCGGCGCGGCGGGCAGCCTGGGCGCCATCGTGCGAGCCACCGACCCCCGGCCGGAGGTCGCCGAGCAGGTGCGCTCGCTGGGCGGGGAGTTCCTCGCCGTCGAGGTCGAGCAGGAAGCCAGCACGGACGGCTACGCCAAAGCCACCTCGGAGGACTACGACCGGCGCGCCGCGGAGATCTATTCCGAGCAGGC
>JBDTXT010000418.1:0-3077 GCA_040006035.1 Pseudonocardiales bacterium
GCGCCGACGCCGTGCAACTCCCACATCGCCAGCAGGCCGGCCACGCTGCCGCCGGCGACCCAGATGACGTCCTGGGCCAGCAGGTGCTCGCGGATGTCATCGACGTTGGGCATGGGAAACAGAGCGAGGTGCGACGCGGCCAGGCCGCGGTACTGGGCCGCCTCGGCGAAGCAGTTGAGCGTGAACGGGTTGTCGCCGACGGCCGTGGCCAGGTAACAGACTCGGGGCGCGCGTCCGCTCACGCCCGACAGTTCGATCGCGTACTCGGTGAGCGGGCCGAGCTCCCACCGGATTCGACGTCCTGGGACGATGCCGCCCGAGGTGGCGAGGATCGTCGGTGCGTCGGCAGTCATGATCGCCAAACTATCGCGAGGGGCGCAACAGGCACCGGGGGGCCAGGGGCCGCCGCCATGCGCTGTGGATAACTGCGAACCGTTCTCTCCGGCTCGCCTAGGGTGGACACCCATGAGCGGCTGGAAACTGCCGGGCTACGTGGTCGAGGAACTGCTCGGCTTCGGGGCAACGGGGGACGTGTGGCGCGGCCGGGTCGCCTCGAGCGGCGAGGCAGTGGCCCTCAAACGCATCAACGTCACCGACGTGCAGCGACTGCGCAGCGTCCAGACCGAGGCGGCGCTGCTCGCCACCCTCGATCACCCCCACCTCGTCCGGTTGCACGAGATGCGGCCCAGCGCCGACAGCGTCGTGCTCGTCCTCGACCTCGCCGCCGGGGGAACGCTGGCCGAGCTGATCGACACCCGCGGCCGGATCACTCCCGGTGAGGCGATCACCGCGCTTGCCCCGATAGGTGCGGCGCTCGCCTATGCGCACAACGCCGGTGTCGTGCACGGCGACGTCACGCCGTCGAACGTGCTGTTCACCGACGACGGGATGCCGTTGCTCGCCGATCTGGGCGTGGCTCGCCTGCTCGGTGATGATGCCCCGGCGCACAGCACGCCCGCGTTCATCGACCCGGCGGTCGCGGCCGGTTGCGTGCCCGGCCCGCAGAGTGACGTGTTCATGCTCGGCGCCGTCAGCTTCCAGGCTCTCACCGGTAGCTCGATCTGGCCGGGCGATACCCCGGCCGAGGTCCTGGCGGCAGCTGCGAGCGGCGAGATCGGTGACATCGACGCTGCGCTGTGCGCCGTCACTGTTCCGGACGTGATGCGAGCTGTGATCAGCCGGGCCCTGTCGATCCAGCCGGCGGCGCGTGGTTCTGCGGCCGAATTCGCTCTCGACCTGCGCCATGCGGGGGTCCCGGTCGGTGTCGAACTGTCCGCCGGGCGTCAGCGCGCGGTATTGCCGGCAGCGACAGGCTCGACCGACACCAACGCGGATGAGTCAGCGCGGCCACCCTTCGATCGGCCACGGGGGGCCGGGGTCCAGGTTCGGGCGCCCGTGCTGACCCACAGCGTTCGCCCGCGTCCGCGCCCGATGCCTGGCCGCAGCGGTCACCGGGCGCGGACAACCCGCCGGCTTCGGGCCCGGTGGGGTGCGGCGGCCGCAGCGGTGCTGGCCGTCGGAGCGGCTGCCGCCTGGACCGCGTTCGGGTCCAATCACCCGAGCAAACCAGCTCAGCCCGCGGTCTCGAGTGGGCGAAGTGCCGGCCCCGTGGGCAGCGCCGCCTCGCCCCCCGTGAGCAGTCAGCGGGCCTCGCCCACGGGCCCGCCTGTCGCCGCGCTCGACGCCAAGAGCGCCCGGACGACGCTGATCCAACTCGACAAATTGCGTCAGCGGGCCTTCGCGGGCCGCGACCCCAAGCTGCTGGCCAGGGTCTACGCCGCGGGACCGCTGCTCATGCAGGACACCGCCCTGCTGAACGAGCTCGTCCCGACGGGTTGTCAGCTACTCGGGGTCCACACCACCTACGACCAGCTCCAGATCACGGCGCGCGGCGGCGGCCGGGTCCAGCTCGCTGTGCGCGCCACCCTGGCCGAGTCACTGCTGGTCTGCGACGGCACGGCCAAGGGCCGGGCGGCAGGTTCCGGGCCGACCACGCTGAACATCGAGTTGGCCGCGCACGGCGCGGGCTACCTGATCGCGGGCATCAAGCGCTGATCAGCGCTCCAGTGCCCAGCGCAGGGCGGATTCGAGATCGGCGTGTTGGTGGGCGAAGCCCCCAGCCAGCAGCTTGGCCGGTACGGCGCGTTGTCCGGTGAGCGTGTCCTGCGCGAACTCACCGAGCACGATGCGCAGCGCGAAGGCGGGGGTGGGCACGAGGGCCGGCCGATGCAGCAGCCGGGCCAGCACCGCGATGAAATCGGCGTTGCGGGCCGGGTCGGGCCCGGTCAGGTTCACCGGTCCGCTGACCTCATGTTCGAGCAGGAACCGGATGGCCGCGATTTCGTCGGCCAGTGAGATCCAGGGCATGAACTGCCGACCGCTACCGAGGCGGCCCGCTACGCCGAGGGCCACTATCGGCTTGAGCCGCGTCAGCAGGCCGCCGTCGCCGGACAGGACGAGCCCGGTGCGCAGGTGCGCGACCCGGATTCCGGCTTCTTCGGCCGGGCGGGTCGCCGCTTCCCAGTCCGCGCACAGCTCAGCGAGGAACCCGGCACCGCGCGGCGCGCTCTCCTCGACCACCTTGTCACCGGCGTCGCCGTAGTAGCCGACGGCCGAGGCCGACAGCAGCACCGCGGGGCCCTTGTCGAGGCTGGCCATCGCTGCCGCGACGGTGCCGACGCTGTCGAGCCGGCTGCGTCGCAGGACAGACTTGTACGAATCCGTCCAACGGTGATCACCCACGCCAGCGCCGGACAGGCACACGACGGCATCGGCCCCGGCCAGGACTCCGGGATCCAGCTTGCGCTGCTCCGGCGCCCAGCCAGCCTCGTCGCGGCCGCTCGGGCGACGCCGCACGAGCGTGGTGACCGTGTGACCATCGGCGCGCAGCGAGGCCTGCAGGGCCTTGCCGATCAGCCCGGACGCTCCGGAGAGGACGACGTGCATCAGTTGAGGCCGAGAGCCCGTTCGAATGCGCCCGCCTCCAGGCGGGTCTTCATCGTGTTCAAGAACCGGGCCGCGTCGGCGCCGTCGACGATGCGGTGGTCGTAGGACAGCGCCAGGTAGACCATCGAGCG
>JBDTXT010000419.1:0-3039 GCA_040006035.1 Pseudonocardiales bacterium
GGCCTGCTCCAAGCCGATCCATCCAGCTACCTGAACCAGCAACCGCGCTGGCAGCCGCACCTCGGCGCGAGCGGCGGCGACTACCAGATCACCGACTTCCTGCGCTTCGCCGGTGTCGATCCCGTTTCCCGCGGCCAGTAGTTCTAGAGGATCGAGTCGAGCAGACCCGGGAACTGGGCGTCGACCTCAGCTCGCCGCAGGGTGATCATTCGCTGCCGCCCGTTGGGCTCGTTGCGGATCAGGCCCGCCTCCCGCAGCGCCTTGAGGTGATGCGAGAACGTCGACTTCGGGGCGTCCGGATCGACGACCTGACAGCCGGCCACCGTCTGCCGGCCGTCGGCCGCCAAGAGGCGGACGAGCTCGAGGCGCGCGGGGTCGCTGAGGGCGAACAGGACGTCCGTCAGCGCAACCTCGGCCAGGTGCGGGTGCGGAAGCTGTCGTGCAGTGGCGGTCATCACAGTTCGACTTTCTTGGAACGATACGCGGGGCGGTTCTGTTCGGACTGATTGAAACAACTCGAACAGTCCGTGGATCGGAGTCAACCATGACCACAGTGAGCGCGACGTCACAAGAGCTCCACCAGACACCGACGATCGAATCCGGGACTGCCCCCTCAGCGGTGCTGCGCCGCCGCCTATCCCGCGGCCCCGCGTTCTGGCTGGTGGCGGCGACGGTCTCCGCCCTGCTTGCCGCCTCGAGCGCCCCGAGCCCGCTCTATCCCGTTCTGCAGGCCGAGTTCGGCTTCTCGGCCCTCACGCTCACCGGCATCTTCGCCGTGTACGTGGTCGCGTTGTTGCTGAGCCTGCTCACCGTGGGCCGCCTATCCGACTACGTCGGGCGCCGCCCCGTACTCGCCGTCGCACTCGTCATCGAGGCAGCATCGATGGCTGTCTTCCTTGGCGCTGACAGGGTCACCTGGCTCGTGGTGGCCCGCATCGTGCAAGGGGTCGCTACCGGGGCCGCCGTCGGCGTGCTCGGCGCGTACCTGCTGGACCTGCAACCCTCGGACGGCTCGCGCTTGGGCTCGCTCGTGAACAGTGTCGCCGCCACCACCGGGCTGGGCATCGGCTCGGTGCTGACCGGCGTGCTCGTGCAATACGCTCCGCACCCGACCAAGCTGATCTTCGCCCTGCTCATGGTCGTGTTCGCCCTGCTCGTACTCGCCACCGCCGCCCTGCCTGAGACGGTGAGCCGCGTGCCGGGTGCACTGGCTGCGCTGCGCCCGCGCGTCGCCGTGCCACCGCGCGCTCGTCGCGCGTTCGTCGGCGCGCTGCCCACGATGATGTCGACTTGGGCGCTCGGCGGGCTGATGCTATCGGTCGGCGGTTCGTTGCTCGGTGTCGTGTTCGCGCAAGCGAATGAAGCGGTCATCGGCCTGGTGATCGGCGTGTTCGCACTGTCCGGGGCGATCGCCGCTGTGGCTGTCACCAACATCCCACCGCACCGGATCAGCACCCTCGGGACCGGCGCCTTGGTCGTCGGCACCGGCCTGTTCCTCATCGGGATCGATGCGTCATCACTCGGCGTGTTCGTCATCGCGACTGCCGTCGCCGGCGCCGGTTTCGGCTCGGCTTTCCTCGGCGCGCTTCGCTCGGTGACGCAACTGGCCGAACCGCACGAGCGGGCCGCGCTGCTGTCAGCCGTTTTCATCGTCAGTTACCTGGCATTCAGCATTCCCGCCGTCCTCGCCGGTTTGCTCATCACCCACATCGGCCTGCGCGACACCTCCCTGTACTACGGCACGCTGGTCGGCGTCCTGGCCGGGACCAGCTTGGCCATCAGCGTCGGCTCGGCCCGCGCCAAGGCCGCACCCCGGTAATCTGGCCCGGCACTACCCCCATCGCGAACGCGAGCCAGCACCTGTGGACAACCACCTTCCGCGTCGGGAGGCGTCAGAGCGTGATGGTGTTCGATCGCGTGGTGCCGTCGACAACCACCCAGGCGCTGTCGCGGACCCGGCTGTCGAAGCACACGGCACTGGTCGTGGCGGAGGTCGCGTAGGTCGAGAACAAGCCGTCGCGTGCGGACCAGCACTGGACCTGGTGGCTACCGTCGGCGAACCCGGCCAGTTGCACGGCCAGGTAGTAGCAGTGGCGGAGATTGCACTGGCCGCTGGTCACCGGGGCGCCCCTGGTCAGACGGACCGACAGCGCAGGTGCCGAACTCGTCTGCGGTGGCGTCGACGTAGCCGGTCGCGTTGCCGGACTCGTCGACCTCGGCCGGGTCGAGGGGGTACGTGATGGTGTGGCGGCCCTTGACGCTGAAGTCGTGGCCGTGCGGGACGGGTGCGCCGAGGTAGCCGTCGCTCCGCCAGACGAGGTGTCGATGGGCACGCCCGATGACGGCGAGCCCGGTGACGGCAAGCCCTGCAGGGTGGCGCCGTGTTTCGCACCCGTCGAGTCCGACAACAACATCACCGCGAGTATGACGGCCAGTGCGCAGGCCACCAGGGCGAACACCGCCGGGCGCCACACCGCTAGGTGATGCCCGCCGGCCGGCTCAGCTGCGTCGGCGCCGAATGCGAATCCACCGATGAATCCCGCTGCGTTGTCCTCAGGTGTACTAGCTGCCCGGTCGGCCCCGGAGCGCGGCAAAGCGTGCCGTGCACGAGAAGGTGTGCCCCTGTCAGGGGCAGGACCACTCGAAGGGAATTCGGCGTCCGGCATGTCTCACCCAGGATCCCACATTCTGGCGGGAGCCCGCATGTGGCGTCGACTTCATCCAGTCTGGGCCAGCCCGGGAAGTCCTCCCGTAGACTCCCCGCCGCCGACGCCGCGCTGCTCAAGACGGTTCCGGCCCGCACGCCGTTAGGGTGGAGCGGACGCAACCTTCGCCGGAGCCGAATCGGCGCCGACGGGGCGCGCTTGGCTCGCCGCCAGCGCAGTTTCACGGACGCGAGACGGACTGATGACCGACAACGCGAGAGAAGACGAATCGCTGGACACAAACGTCTCACCGAGGTCCCGTAATCTGCGGCCTGTAGCACTCCCCGCCCTCGTAGCTCAGGGGATAGAGCGCCGGACTCCTAAGCCGGGCGTC
>JBDTXT010000420.1:0-3033 GCA_040006035.1 Pseudonocardiales bacterium
TCCAGGTAGGAGCGACCCGATGAGCCCAGCTCAGGAGGGTCCCGGCGTCGGCGCGGAGCTGCCCGCGGCGACTTTGCCGCTGCCCAACGCGCTCGCCTATGTCATCGCCGCTGTCGAAGTCCTTGCCGTCGTGACCTTGCCGTTCGCGGTCACCCTGAGCGGTGCGTCGTTGCTCGACGCGTGGTCCAACTTCGACCTGCACACCCAGGTCATGTCTCCGGTCCTGGGCGCGCTGATCCTGCGCGCGCGGCCGGGACACCGGATTGGTTGGCTGCTGGTGCTGGCTGGTGGCTTCGATTCGTTCGTCGTCGCTGCGGCCGACTACCGGTATCTCAGCCCCGACGCCGGGGTAGCCGGGCTGCCATCTGGAAATGCAGTCTGGGACACGCTCAATTTCACCTGGGTGTTGTCCGCCATGTGCCTGTTGATCGTTCTCCCGCAACTGTTTCCTGATGGCCGGTTGCTCTCGCGCCGGTGGCGACCGCTGTTGTGGTTCAGTCTGATGGCCCCGCTACCGCTCGTGACCCTGTTCATCCTCGATCCTCGACAGCTCGAGCTCATGACAGGCTTCTCCCGGGCGTTCCCGCTGTTCGGTTTGACGATCCTGCTGAGCCTGGTGCCCATGCAGGTGCGATTCCGCCGATCACGCGGCGCCGAGCGTCAGCAGTTCAAGTGGGTGTTCTACGGCCTGGCGATCAGCCTGCCGCTCGGCGCGGTGGGCTTCGCCGTGCCGGGCATTTCGACTGGGGAGGCGAGCCCGGCGGTCACCACGGTCCCTCTGCTGGTCATCCCGACGGCAATAGCCGTGGCGCTGCTCTGGTACCGCCTCTATGACATCGACCTGGTGATCAACAAGACTCTGGTGTTCGTCGTTCTCGCCGGTTTCATCACCGCGGTCTATGCCGGGATCGTGGTCGGTCTCGGCCGCCTGCTGCCGATCGACTCCCACAACCTGGGCCTCGCGATCGCAGCGACCGCGTTCGTCGCGGTCGCATTCGAGCCGGTGCGGGCCCGCGTACAGCACTGGGCCAACCGGTTGGTCTACGGCCGCCGCGCCACCCCGTACGAGGCTCTGGCGGCCATGACCGCGAAGATCGGCGACTCCGCCGATCCCGACGCGGCGCTGGCCGAAGCCGCCCGGCTGCTCGCCGACGGCGCCGGCGCGGCGCAGGCCGTGGTCTGGGTGGCGCAGGACGGCGTTCTCATCCCGCGGGCGATGGCGGGGGACCTCAAGACCGAGCCCGCGCCGGTGCCGCTACCCGGCACCGATCTGCTGCCCATGCGGGGCACAGATCTCATCGAGGCTGTTCGGCACGAGGGGAGGTTGGTCGGCGCCCTCAGCCTGGCGAAGCGACCCGGCGAGGGCATCAGCACGGCCGACCGCAGGCTGGTCGGGGAGCTCGCTGGGCAGGCGGCCCTACTGCTGGCCAACACCCGGCTGCGGTCACGACTGCGTGATCGGGTCGATGAGTTGCGCCGGTCGCGCCAGCGGATGCTGGTCGCCCAGGACCGGGCCCGGCACGCCTTGGAGCGTGACCTGCACGACGGCGCGCAGCAGGAACTCGTAGCCCTGAAGGTGAAGCTCGGGCTGGCCCGCACGATCGCCACTCGGGAAGGCGCCGCCGACCTGGCCGCCCGGCTGGCCGACACCGCCACCGTCGCCGACCAGGCGGTCGAGACCCTGCGCGACGTCGCACGCGGCATCTATCCGCCGCTACTGGAGGCCGAGGGTCTGACAGCGGCCCTGTCGGCCCAGGCGCGACGAGTGGATCTCGCCGTCACCGTGCTCGACCGCGGTGCCACGCGCTATCCCCGGGCGATCGAGGCCACGGCGTACTTCTGCGCGGTGGAAGCCCTCCACAACGCGGTGCGCCATGCCCGCGCCGAGCACGTGCACATCGAGCTCGACAGCACCGAGTCGACGCTGACCATGATGGTCACCGATGACGGCCGCGGCTTCGACCCCGACACCACCGGACAAGGAGCCGGCCTCACGCACATGACCGACCGCGCGGATGCCGCAGGCGGCACGCTGACCATCGAGTCGCGGCCCGGTCACGGCACGACCGTCACGCTGGCCGTGCCCGTCGACGAGCGGGTCGGCTCAGGCGTCTGAGGTCGCGCGCTCCCACGCTTCAGCGAGGATGAACGGGTCGAACGACGACTTGGTCATGAAGTCAAGCGCGCCCGCGGCGAGTGCCTGGTCACGGTAGTCGGCGGGGTCGTGGGTCGACAGCATGAGCACCAAGGTCAGGGGAGCCTCTGCCTTGATCCGGCGGGTGGCCTCGAACCCGTCCATCTCGGGCATGTTCAGGTCCATCAGCACCAGCGCCGGGTGCAACTGCACCGCGGCGGTGACGCCACTGGTGCCGTCGGTCGCCTCGCCGACGACGTCGAAGCCCTCGGCCATGTCCACCACCAATCGAGCCACGTCCCTGAACGGGGCCTGGTCATCGACGATGAGCACGGTGACGGAAGGGGTCACGTCAAGCAGGATGTCAGGGTGAAGACCGGGGTGGAACCGTGACGGCAGGCACCAGGTCGGTGGTGTCTGCACCCCTTCGCCGTCACGAACCCTGCGCGTTCGTCGCCGCGATGTAGAGGAGCACCGCGCGAACCCGGTGGTGGCTGTCAGGCTCCTCGGCCAGACCGAGCTTGGCGAAGATCGAGTTGATGTGCTTCTCCACCGCCCGGGGAGACAGTACGAGGCGCTCGGCGATGGACTTGTTGTTGCTGCCGCGGGCGATGTGCGAGAGCACCTCCACCTCGCGCGATGTCAGATCGTCGATGGGCGAGCGCCTTGACCGGGCAGTGATCAGCGCGTCGACGACCGCACGATCGACTACCGAACCACCTCGGTGCACCTCACGGATCGCCTCCACCAGGTCCTCGACGTCGCCCACCCGCTCTTTGAGCAGATACGCACGTCCGCCCGAGCCTTGCTCGAAGAGGCGTACGGCATAGCTCTCCTCGACGTACTGCGACAGCACGACGACACCGATCCCGGGATGTGCGCCGCGCAGCCACTGGGCC
>JBDTXT010000421.1:0-3023 GCA_040006035.1 Pseudonocardiales bacterium
CGAGGTCGTCGGGCGTGAACGGGCGCGAGGGCAGGAAGTCGTAGTAGAAGCCGTCCTCGATGGGCGGCCCGATGCCGAGCAGCGTCCCGGGGAACAGCTCCTGCACGGCTTGCGCCATCACGTGTGCGGCGGAGTGTCTGAGCACGGCCAGTCCGTCCCGCGATTCCGCGGTGACGATCTCGGCCTCGGTGTCTGCGCCGGGGGTCCACGACAGGTCCTTCAACGCCCCGGTGCCCGGCTCGCGGACGACGATCGCGCCGGTGGGGGCGTTCACGTCGATGCCCGCCTCGCGCAGGGCGTCGAACGCCGTGGTGCCGGCCGCGACCCTGACGGTCTGGGCTGGCTTTGGCGGCTCGACGCTGGCGGGCACGGGTGGCTCCTTCTGGGGTGGGCCGGGTCGGATGCAGAAACGAATCGACGCCAGGAATGCTAGTGCGGTGCGCACTGAGCCCGGACCGCTTATTCGCCCTCGGCACCGCAGGGCCGTGCTGTGCGCCCTTGCCGTCACCGTCACCGCCGTCCTCGCCGCCTGCACGACCAGCTCCGCGAAACACTCAGCGCATTCGCCGCCGGCGGATCCCAAGCCCACACATCCGCCCACGGCGTCCTCGACTCCGCGCAGCACTCCGGCGCCCTCGCCCGCGCGGCCGGCGGGCGAGTTCACCTTCGCCTTCGCGGGCGATGTGCACTTCAGCGAACGGGTCGGCGTCAGGCTGGCGGCCGACCCGGCCACGGTGTTCGCCCAGGCCGCGCCCGGCTTGGCCAAGGCCGACCTGACGATGGTGAACCTGGAGACAGCGATCACCACCACCGGCGACCAGCAGCGCAAGTCCTTCACCTTCCGCGCACCGCCCAGTGCGTTCACCGCGCTCAAGGACGCCGGAATCGACATCGCGACCATGGCCAACAACCATGGCGCGGATTACGGGGCGTCCGGCTTGGCCGACACCCTGGCGGCCATCGAGTCGTCACGATTCCCGGTCGTCGGCATCGGCGCGAATGCGGCCGCTGCTTACGCGCCGTGGACCACCACGGTCAACGGTACGAAGCTCGCCGTGCTCGCCGCGACCCAGGTGCAGGACGAGACGCTGTCGAACTTCTCGGCCGGGCCGGGCTCGGCGGGCGTGGCCAACGCGTACTCAGAGCAACTGCTCGCAGGCGTGCGAGCCGCGAAGGCCAACGGATTCGTGGTCGTCGTGTACCTGCACTGGGGCACGGAGTACGTCCCCTGCCCGAACGCCGACCAGCAGACGCTGGCCGCACAGTTGGCCGCCGCCGGGGCGAGCGCGGTGATCGGGACGCACGCCCACGTGCTGCAGGGTGCGGGTTGGCGCGCCGACGGCACGTACGTGGCCTACGGTCTGGGCAATTACCTGTGGTGGCGCTCATTCGGCAACAACCAGGACGACAACGGCCTGCTGACGCTGACGTTCCGCAACGGCAAGGTGGTTGCGAACAACTTCACCCCGTCCCACCTCGACGCCCGGGGCGTGCCACTGCCGGCGACCGGCGCCGAGGCGGTGCGTATTTCGGGTCAGTGGAATGCGGACCGTCCATGCACCGGCCTGGCCGCCGTTCCACCCGCCTGACAGGCTGACGGCGTGTTCATCTACGAGTTTGAAGGCAAGCGGCCCACGATCGCCGCCGACGCGTTCGTCGCGCCCACGGCGACATTGATCGGCGACGTCACCGTCGAGGCCGGTGCCTCGGTCTGGTACGGCGCGGTGTTACGCGGTGACTGCGGCCCGATCATCATTCGCGAGCGGGCGAATGTGCAGGACGGGTCGATCCTGCACTGCCCGCCCGAGGTCACCACCGAGATCGGCCGCGGCGCGACGGTGGCCCATCAGTGCGTGGTGCACGGCGCGGTCCTCGAGGAGGAGGCGCTGGTCGCCAACGGCTGCATCGTCCTCGACGGTGCCCGCATCGGCGCGCGGTCGCTGGTGGCAGCTCATTCGATGGTCTCGGCGGGCATGGTCATCCCGCCCGGCGTCCTCGCCGCCGGTGCACCGGCCGTGGTGAAGCGCGAACTCGCCGGAACACCGGCCGCCATGTGGGTGCAGGTCAACCCGACCTACTACCCGGAGCTGGCGCAGCGGCACCGCGCGGGGCTTCGGCTGATCGAGCGCCCCCTCCCCGGTTGAGTCACTCGTCGCTGGTGAGGCGCAGGCTGCGCAGGCGCGAGCCTGCGTACCACGTAGCGCCCGCGATGACGATCAGCAGGAACACCACACCGACCACGAGACTGACAGCGGACTCGACGTTGAGCTGCTTGGCGCGATTGCTACCCAATATCTTCTCGACGACAGCGAGGGACCACTGCCGGATGCTCAGTGTCTTCGCTCCCGGGACGTAGCTGCCCACGAGGGTCTCCCAGATCAACGCGTACAGCAGCCCGATGATCACCGCGTGCCGGGTGATCACAGCCAGCAGCACGAACAGGGCACCATAGGCGGCGCCGGCCACCAGGGCGCCCACGGCGAACGCCACCGCCAGGCTGGACGGCCCGGCCAGGATCAGCCCGGCGATCAGGGTGGGCACCGCCGCGAAGACCGAGATCACCGCGACCGCGATGACCACCTTCGTAGTGGCAATCGAGAAGCGGCTCAATGGTTTGGCCAGCATGTACACGATCGACCCGTCGTCGATCTCGGGGCCGATCGCGCCGGTGCCGGCGATCAGGCCGAGCAGCGGCACGAGGGTGGCCAGGGCGAAGCCGTTGAGCACGCCCACGGCGACGTCGTTGTCGTGACCGGCCAGCCCGCGGGCCACTGCGGCCAGCAACAGAAGGATGCCCGGCAGCGCGATCAGGAGAATGACGCGCTTGCCACCGAGCAGGCTGCGCGCCGTGAGCTGGGCGACCGTCGAGTTCATCGCGCGACCAAGTAGGCGAAGACGCTCTCGAGAGATTCGTCGGCGGGGATGACCTCGAACAGCCGGATGTTGTGCCGGCTGGCCAGCTGCGGCAGCAGGTGCACGAAGCTCGCGAAGTCGGTCGCCTGCACGTGCAGCGCGCCGGAGCC
>JBDTXT010000422.1:0-3020 GCA_040006035.1 Pseudonocardiales bacterium
TCCGAGTCGTGCGTCCACGAGCGGCGGTTGACGTTGTCCGAGCCCACCGAGGCCCAGACGTCGTCGACAACGCACACCTTGGCGTGGACGTAGATCGGCGTGCCCGCATGGTTCTCGATGCCGTAGATCGCGACCCGGTCACCGCCAGCCGCGTGGACCTCGGCCAACGCCTGCTCGCGGCCGACGAGATTCGGCGGCAGCGAGATCCGCCCGTCCTGGTCGGGGTAGCGCGGGATCACCGCGATCAGCCGCAGCTGAGGATTCTGCGCCAACGCGTCGGCGAAGCAACGCGCTATCTCGCCGCCCCAGAAGTACTGGTCCTCGACGTAGATCAAGCTGTGCGCGAGGCCGATGACCTTCTCGTATGCGTGCGCCACGCTGCGTTCACCGTCCGGTGCGAACGGGTATCCGCGACGTCGGAACGGATACGTGCGCAGCACCTGCACCGCGTGCGTGCCGCATGGCTGCGGGTCGGGTTGCTGATCGGGCAGCCGGCCCGCCTTGCGGTCCTCATGTCGAATCGCGTCCACCACGCGGTAGTACAGGTTGCGGGTCAGCGGGGTCGGGTCGGTCCAGCGCTCCCGGAAGGACGCCTCGACGTCGCCGACCGCTGGCCCTTGGATCGCCAACTGGGCGTCGTGCCACGGTGGCCGCGCACCGTAGACGGCCGCAATCGGCTGGCACTGCGGATCACCCAGGTGCTCAGCGTCGTCGTGGCGGCTGTGGCACAGATCGATCCCGCCGGCGAACGCGACATCGAGTTCGGGCCGGCCGGGATGGCGCAGCACGACGTACTTCTGGTGGTGCGAACCGCCTGGACGCACCCGCATGTCGCGCAGGCATTCACCGCCGGCCGCCTCGATCTCTTCGCCCAGGTGCCGGTTCTCCTGCTCACTGAAGGCGAGGCGGTCCAGGTGCGAGCGCCATACCAGCCCCTTGACGACGACGCCACGCTGCGCCGCCTCGCAGAACACCCGCGAGACCTCGGTGCCCGGCCCACCGAGCAGTTCGTCCGGGTCACCGCGCCAGTCGGTGAACATCAGCAGGTCACCGGCGCGCATGGACCTCACCGCGTCGAGCAGTGCAGCGAAGTACGCCGAGCCATGGACTAGTGGCCGGACGTGGTTACCCACCGTCCACGCCACGCCATCGTGACGGCGATTGAGCACGGTGTGGGGATTTCCGCGCTCATTAGCGGTAAGCAGCCAGCGATCGATGTGCACGCCTTTCTGTCTAGTCCATCGTGACTACGTTGAGCAGGTGAGGGTCCAGGGAATGTCAGGGCGGCAACTGCGACGTAGCGCCCCGATGGGCGTCCTGGCCCGGTTCGGCCTGACCGCGTACGCCCTGGTCTACCTGATGCTCGGCGTGCTGACCTTCGACGTCGCGTTCAGCAACGGCCACCACGAGACCGACCAGCGCGGCGCGATGCAGGCCATCGCAGTGCAGGCCGGCGGCGGCGCGCTGATCCTGATCCTCGCGCTGGGGCTGAGCGCGTATGCGCTGTGGCGCTTGGCCGAGGCCGCGGTCGGCGCGGCCCGTGAGGAGGGCAAGACCGGGCCGCGATTGCAGTCTCTGTTCAGCGCTGTCACTTACACGGCGCTCGCGGCCACCGCGTTCGTCGTCTTCGGCGGTCGGCACCAGAGCCAGGCCGCCCAGTCGAGCAGCCTGTCGGCCAGGTTGATGGTGCACACGGGTGGCCGACTGTTGGTCGCGGCCGTGGGCATCGTCGTGCTGGTGGTAGGGATCGTGCTCATCGTCCAAGGCATCCAACGCAGATTCGAGAAATACCTTCGGGTAAACAAGATGAGTGAAACCACGCGTCGGGTTGTCATACCGCTAGGCATATTCGGCTCCATCGCCCGCGGCGCGCTGTTTGCCCTGGTCGGCGCCTTGATTGTCCGGGCTGCGGTGCGATTCAAGCCCAACGACGCATCAGGCATCGACGCCGCGATTCGCACCCTGGCCGACCAGCGATACGGCCAGACCCTGCTAGCTCTCACCGCCCTGGGGCTGGTTGCTTTCGGCCTGTACAGCCTGGTCGAGGCGCGTTGGCGGGCCACGTAACACAATGGTGAGCCATCGCTCTGTGTGACGAGGCACGCACGTTCTCGATGGGCCTGTAAACGCTGCCAACGACTAAAGTCCTCTGAATCCCACGTAACCCGCGCCCGCTGAAAAGCGTGGTGCGATGTCAACGTTGACTCGCGAGGAGATCCATATGACGGCAAGCACGATTTCGGGTATCGAATCGGCCCCCACCACGCATGCCGGGCTGCTCACCTGGGTCCGCGAGACCGCAGAGTTGACGCAGCCTGACGCGATCGAGTGGGTCGACGGTTCCCCGGAGGAGTGGGTGCGCGTCACCGATCTACTCGTCGAGAACGGCACTTTCACCCGGCTCAACCCGGACACGAAGCCGAACTCGTTCCACTGTTGCTCCGACCCCTCCGACGTGGCCCGGGTCGAGGACCGCACGTTCATCTGCAGCCGTGACTCCCGCGACGCCGGTGCCACCAACAACTGGATGGACCCGCACGACATGAAGGCCATCATGATCGAGCGCTTTCGCGGCTCGATGAAGGGCCGAACCATGTACGTCCTGCCGTACTGCATGGGCCCGCTCACCGCCGACGAGCCGATGCTCGGCGTCGAGATCACCGACTCGCCCTACGTCGTGGCCTCGATGCACATCATGACCCGGCTCGGTACGAAGGCCCTTGAACTGTTCGGTGACGACCGGCCGTTCGTTCCCGGCCTGCACTCCGTCGGCGCGCCATTGGCCGCCGGCGCCACTGATGTCCCGTGGCCATGCAACGACACCAAGTACATCGTGCACTTCCCCGAGGAACGGTTGATCTGGTCCTACGGGTCCGGCTACGGCGGCAACGCGCTGCTGGGCAAGAAGTGCTACTCACTGCGCATCGCATCGGTAAAGGCGCGCGATGAGGGCTGGCTGGCCGAGCACATGCTCATCGCCAAGCTGACCTCGCCGCAGAACACCGTGCACTACATCGCCG
>JBDTXT010000423.1:0-3009 GCA_040006035.1 Pseudonocardiales bacterium
GGTGATCGGGGCTACCGCGACGCTGCTGCGTACCGAGCGGTCGACAGTGCCCGTCACGTGGCGTCCTCGGCCGCGTCGGCCAGGTCGGCCTCCAGCGCGGCCCGCTGTGCGCGCAGGGCAACTGTCGGCTCGGCGTAGACGTGCTCGAACAAATCGGCCGGGTCCAGCGCCTCGTCCACGTTCATCCGCTCGCGCAATTCGGCGCATTGGCGCTCGCCCTCGGCCGTGATCCTTGCCAGTCCCGCGTCGTCGAGCCGGCCGGTCGTGCGGAGATAGGTGTCCAGCCGCGCAATCGGGTCGCGGGCGAGCCATTGCTGCACCTCGTCGCCGTCGCGGTAGCGCGTCGCGTCGTCGGCGTTGGTGTGCGCCTCGATGCGGTAGGTCAGCGCCTCGATGAGCGTCGGGCCCTCGCCGGCTGCGGCGGCGGCGATTGCGTCACGTACCGCCAGGTAGACCGCGGCGGCGTCGTTGCCGTCCACGCGCACCGAGGCGACGCCGTAGCCGATCCCCTTATGCGCCAAGGAGGGGGCGGCCGACTGCTTCGCAATCGGCACGCTAATCGCGTAGCCGTTGTTCTGGACCAGGAAGACCACCGGCGACTTCCACAGGGCCGCGAAGTTGAGCGCCTCGTGCAGATCACCCTCGCTGGTCGCGCCGTCACCGACCATGACGAGCGCTGCCGTGTCCTCGCCCTTGACCCGAGCGGCATGCCCGAGCCCGACGGCGTGCAGGGTGTTGGTGGCCAGCGGTGTGCACTGCGGAGCGACGCGGTAGGTGTAGGGGTCGTAACCGCAGTGCCAGTCACCGCGCAGCAGCGTCAGCACCTCGGTGGGCGGGACGTCCCTGGTCAGCACCGCCATCGAGTCGCGATAGGTCGGGAAGAGCCAGTCCTGCGTCCGAAGCGCGAGGACCGCACCGACCTCGCAGGCCTCCTGGCCGCGGGCGGACGGGTACACCGCCAGCCTCCCCTGCCTGGTGAGCGCAGTGGCCTGGGTGTCGAAGCGCCGGCCGAGCACCATCGACCGGTACAGCCGATCGAGGATCTCGGGGTCTGGCAACTCGCCGCCCGTCGGCCGGCCGGTGGCATCGAGCAGGCAGCGCGGTTCGTCGTCCGGCAGCAGTGCACGGAAGGCCGGGCGGTGCGCCAGAGACGTCATCCGGGTCCTGCCTTCCGTGAAGTCGTCATGGCCGATGTCCTGCCAATCGTCCCCCCACTGTGACCATAGGTCCACGCGCACGCTGCAGGTCCGGACGATCGGCGCGGAACAGGCATCGATTATGGTCGAACGGTGCCGACCCCTCCGCGCAGCGAACGCGGCGCCAGACAGTTGGCTCCGCTCGACGACACCGACCACCGCATCGTCGACGCCCTGCGCGAGGACGGCCGGCTGTCGATGCGAGCGCTCGCCGAGCGACTGCACATCTCGCGGGCCAATGCCTACACGCGGGTCGAGCGGCTGCAGGGCGCCGGCGTCATCACCGGCTACACCGCGGTCATCGATCCCCAGCGCTACGGCTACGGCCTGTCCGCGTACGTGTACTTGAAGATCAGCCAGCATTCGTGGAAGACGGTGCGCGAGCAGGTCATGGCGATTCCCGAGGTCGAGCACGGTGCGCTGGTCTCGGGCGACAGCGACATCGTCCTGCTGGTCCGTACCAAGGACGCCGCGAATCTGCGCGACGTGGTATCGACCCGGCTGCAGGAGATGCCCGGGGTGCTGTCGACCCAGACCGAGTTGATTTTCGAGGAGTTGGCGCGGACCATCTGACCGGCGGGGTTAGAGCACCTTGGCCGCCGGGCATGGTGCATGAACCGCACGTTGTGCGGACAGTCAGGAGCGGCCATGAGCGCGAACCCGTCCGCCACCGGAGCTGCCCGCCGGGCAGCCAACAGCGACAAGATGGACGGGCTGGCCCGGTTCGGTTTCGCCGGACGCGGCGCCGTCTACGTGCTTCTCGGCGTGCTGGCAGTGCTCCTTGCGCTGGGCCGCAAGAACAAGGAGACCGACCAGCGCGGCGCGATCCAGGACCTTTCCCAGAAGAGCGGCGGGTTTGTCCTCGTCCTGATCCTCGCCCTGGGGCTCACTGCGTATGCGATCTGGCGCTTCAGCGAGGCCGCGTTCGGCGTCGCGGGTGAGGGCAACAAGGCGGGCCCGCGCGTGCAGTCGCTGGCCAGGGGACTGGCCTACGCATTCCTCGCTGTCAGCGCCTTCACGATCGCCTTCCGGGGACGCGACTCCAGCCAGGCCAAGGACCAGCAGGATCTCACCGCGAGCATCATGGGCAACACCGCCGGACGGTTGCTGATCGGGCTCGTCGGCGTGGTGATCGTCGTGATCGGTGCTGTCCTCGTGTACGAGGGCATCACGCGCAAGTTCGAGGAGGACCTCAAGCTCGGCGAGATGAGCCCCCAGTGGCGCAAGGTGACGGAGGTGCTCGGCACCGTCGGCACCATCGCACGTGGCGTGGTCTTCGCAATCACCGGCGTCCTGGTAGTCACCGCGGCAGTGCAGTTCGACCCGTCGAAGGCCCGCGGAATCGACCAGTCGCTGCGCGCGCTACGCGACACCGCAGCCGGGCCCTGGCTGCTGCTGGTCATCGCGGTCGGGCTCATCATGTTCGGGCTGTTCAGCTTCTGCGAGGCGCGCTGGCGGCGTGTCTGACGCGCGTCAGTCGGCCTCGGCACTGATGCGGCGCCACTCGAGGGTGGCGTCGACAGCGAGCCTGGCGTGCTGGCGGGCGAAGAGCTTGGCGGCCTTCGTTCCGCTCCACTGCGCGGGAAGAAGTTGACGCGGTAGCGCCGGATCGAGTGCCGGGAACCGGCGCCAGGCGTGGACCAGCTCGACGATTCGCGTCAGCGCGTCGCGCGTGGTCGCTCGGGCGAAGTCGGCAAGGAACTGCTCGTAGCGCCGGCCGACGTCGTCGAGATCCCAGGCCTCGCGAACCATGCCGGCGAGATCGTGGCCACCCACATGGGTGCCGAGGAAAACCTGGGCATCGGTGACGCCC
>JBDTXT010000424.1:0-3005 GCA_040006035.1 Pseudonocardiales bacterium
CGGACGCCGCGCTCTTGGCGTCGATCGTCACCACCATCGCACCGCTGGTGAAGTAGGCCAAGCCCGTGTTCGCGAGCGCCACGTGCAGGCCGCGACACCTGGTGAACACTGACGCGTCAGAGAAGTAGGCCGACGCCAACTGCGGGTACTCGTCGAGAAGTCGTCGATCTGATTGCAGGGCGAGCACCATCCCGAGGAGCTGGCGAGCAATGCGACCAGGATGCAGATTCGTCATTCCCGCTTGTCCGTCTCCTCGGCCGTGCTCGAATGGCAGCCAGAACGCGCCGCCGTTGCTCGTCCTTAGTGACCAGAGGTCATCGCGCTCGTGGTCCGTTGCGTGTTCGTAGGTCGCGGCCGCAAGGTTGAGGTGCTGCACAACGTCTCGTCGCCAGGCTGCGTACGCCTGAGGAGGCCGCGATCGCTCGCACCGTTGTTGCACGGCCGACAGAGCGACGGGACTGCATGTCCATCCGTGTAACTGCGAAGAACCACGAGTTGCCCCGCGTCATCGTGGTTGTACAACGCACCCTCTCGATCGTTACCCGCCGCCCTTGGTGGTACGTGCTCGCGCGTCATCTCTGCATCTCGGCCGCAGTGCCGACACCAGTCGAAGATCACGAATCGATGCTGCCACGAACGGGTCCGACACGAACATCCGACTTAGCCGCGATATTCGCGCGCCCGAGCCGTCGATCTCGCGCGCGAGAATGGTGCAGGCGGGGCGCGCAGATCGAACAATTTGCGTTTCGCTATTCGTGTCCGCGCATCTCGCCGGGTAGCGGTGAAGCGAAGTATCCGGCTGGATTGACCGGGTGCGAGGTCTTGAGGCCGGGCAGGTAGTGGTCGCGCAAGATCGTTGCCATCACTTCGCGGCGGCTTCGGACGCCGGTCTTGTCGAAGATCGATTTGAGGTGGTCCTGCAGCGTGTTCGGCGAGATCCACAGCGCGGCGGTGATCTGGGTGGTCGAGCGTCCGGTGCACAGCAGGTGAGTGACGGCGCGTTCGCGTTCGGTCAGCCCGTAGGCGTGCATGATCACTGCGGCCCCTCGGTCGGTGTGGCCGGTTCGATGATGATCGCGATCTGATCACTACCTCCGACCGGACTGCTGAGCCGTGAAGCATGCAGCACGATCCACTGGCCGCTTCGCGTGCGAACGCGTAATCGCGGTAGGAGCGGTAGCCCCGCCGGTTGTTCCGCGGTACCCGGTCTTGGCAGCAGCGCTGCGGCCGTGCGGACCTCCGCCGGAACGGAGAACTCGTGCGAGCCCTCATGGCCGAGTTCGGCGAACCAGGCTTGCGCAGCTGGGGTCACCGCCACCAGGTCGCCGGTTGCGTCGAGCACGACCAGGCCGGGCGCATCCGGGGCGAGGCCCGCGGCCGCGGGCATCAGCAGTCCCGCGCGCAGACCTTCGGCCAGGTGCGGGGCAAGCCGTCCGATGAAGGTCACCTCCGACTCGGAGAACGCGTGCCCGATCTCGCGGTGCAGGCACATCGGCCCCCAGCAGGCACCGCCGGTGCGTAGCACGGCACGCAGTTCGTCGCCCAGGCCCAGCGGTTGCAGCAGATCGCGATACCGGGCGCTGCCCGGCAGATCCTCGCCGGTGGCACTGGCCAGGGTGCGCACGCCGGTTGCGTTCTGGGCGAGTTCGGTCCACTGGTTGTGATCGTGCCCGTGGAACTCGTTGGTGATGAAGTCCGGGATGGTGCGGTCAGGAATACCTTCGCGGAAGGCCTGAGTGAACAGCAGCGTCGCCGGATCGCTGGTCGCCCACCACAGCGCATCCACCGCAAGCACTCGTCGCAACCGGGCCAGCACCTCAATCTTGAGCTGCTCGGGAGGGTAACCGCGGTGGCAGACCTCGATGATGGACGCCGTCACGTCCTGCACCGCAGTTCGACTGGCCATCGAGGGGTCCCTGTCTGTCGGGTCGAGTCTAGAATCTCGCGACGATCTCGTAGCGTCCTCGGGAGGTCAGCTCGACGCCGGTGGCCGCGACCGTCGAGGCTCGGCTGGCTTCGGCGTGTTGATCGCTGACCAAAGCGGCATCCTCGGTGTCCCAGAGAGTCAGTGTCATCGCATTTTTTCCGGCCCGGTCGAGGAAGAACACCGCCCCGGCCACTCCCGGCAGGCTGCGGACCATCGGCGCAACCTGATCGGTGACGTGCTCGGCCCACTTCTGCAGAGCCTCGGGTGAACCGGTCCAGCTAGACGTTCTGGCGAACATGATGACCTCCGTTAAGTGGATTCTGCGACCTGACGAAGCATCCACCGGCGACCCGCGCCGCGCCCATCCCAGAACTCTGGGATAGCCACCGATACGGGCAGCCGTTCGTCCGATTGCCTGGCGTGGCCAGGCCGCCGCTAGCGCCCTCATGTAGTGCACGTTGCTGCGGCCCAGCCCGCGCATGTCAGGGAACTCTGCCCGCAGGTCGTCCGCGAGCCGGTTGATTACGTGCGTGCCCCAGCCCTCGGTGGCCTGCTGGTCGAGGATGGCTTTGCCGATAGTCCAGTACAGGACGAGAAGCTGAGTGTTCACGACTCGGTGCGCGCGCAGCCTTGCGGTCTGGACCTCTTGCTTCAGCGAGGCCAACAGCTGACCGTAGCCCGCGGGCACGGCGGTTGCGTTCAACTTTGCGTCATCACGTCGGCTTGGGCTCACGTCGAACATGGTTACCAACGGCTGTGACAGGTCGGGGCCCCTGCTTCGTCGAGCTCGCCCGGGTAGAGGCCGCGGACGTTGTACGCCTTGAATGCCCGGGAGTCGAGCACGCGGCGATGCTATGCAAAGAGAAACGCGGAAGGGCTGCGCAGGCGCGCAGCCCTCCGGGCCGAAATGCCCTGCTGGGACTAGGGGGAGGGGGTCGCGACGGTGGCGACCACCTGCTGTTGCCGGTTATGGCCGTTCGAGCCGTCGTTGTAGGTGCTGACGAAGCTGAACACGTCCGACGACCCACTCGCATCGTTGCCGAAGTAGTCGCCGATGAACGTCGTCGTGCCCGTCCAG
>JBDTXT010000425.1:0-2996 GCA_040006035.1 Pseudonocardiales bacterium
AGGACCCTAATGACGGCAAGGATGTCATCCTCGAAGTCAAGGCGGGCGAGGGCGGCGACGAGTCGGCGCTGTTCGCCGGTGATCTGCTGCGGATGTATCTGCGCTACGCCGAGCGGCAGGGCTGGATGACCGAGACGCTCGACGACGAGCCGACCGACCTCGGCGGCGTCAAGTCGGCGACGATCGCGGTCCGCTCGCGCAAGATCGACAACACCGTGTGGGCCAGGCTGAAGTACGAGGGCGGCGTGCACCGCGTGCAGCGGGTGCCGGCCACCGAGTCGCAGGGCCGCATCCACACCTCAGCCGCTGGCGTGCTGGTGCTGCCCGAGGCCGAGGACGTCGAGATCGAGATCGATCCGAACGACCTGCGCATCGACGTCTTCCGCTCCTCCGGTCCCGGCGGGCAGAGCGTCAACACCACCGACTCCGCCGTACGCATCACCCATCTGCCCACCGGCACGGTCGTCTCGATGCAGAACGAGAAGAGCCAGCTACAGAACCGCGAAGCCGGGCTGCGGGTACTGCGGGCGCGGCTGCTCGCCGCGGCGCAGGAGCAGGCCGAGTCCGCAGCATCCGACGCACGCCGCTCGCAGGTGCGCACCGTCGATCGCTCCGAGCGCGTCCGTACCTACAACTTCGCCGAGAACCGCGTCAGTGACCATCGAGTCGGCTTCAAGGCCTACAACCTCGACCAGGTGCTCGACGGCGCCCTCGACGACGTCATCGACGCGCTGACCCGCGCCGACAACGACGCACTGCTCGCCGGCACCGACCGGGAGTAAGCGACCGTCGATGGCGTCATCGCGCGCCCTGCTCACCACCGCCACGGCACTGTTGGGCGCCGCCGGTGTCGACTCGGCACGCGTGGACGCCGAGTTGCTCCTCGCGCACAGCCTGGGTGTCGAACGATCCCGGCTGACGCTGGTCGACACTGTCCCGACCGAAGCCGAGGCGGCGTTTGCCAAGGTGCTCGCCCGCCGGGTGCTGCGCGAGCCGTTGCAGTACATCGTCGGGCGCGCGCCGTTCCGCAATCTCGAAGTCCTCGTGGGCCCGGGGGTCTTCATCCCGCGACCGGAGACCGAACTTCTCGTCGACGCGGTGCTGCCGACCCTGCAGGCCGTCTCGGCCCCCATCGTCGTCGACCTCTGCGCCGGCACCGGCGCCCTGGCCCTGGCCATCGCCGACGAGGTGCCAGGCGCCCGCGCTTACGCGGTCGAACGGTCCACTGCCGCGCTGGAGTGGCTGCGCCGCAATACGGCGGCGACCACCGTGCAGGTGGTGGCAGCGGACGTGCGCGACTCGGCTCTGCTCGTCGAACTGCGCGCGACCGTCGATGCCGTCGTGTGCAATCCGCCCTATGTGCCGCGCGCTCAGTCGGTCGAACCCGAGGTGCGCGCCGACCCGGACGACGCGGTCTTCGCCGGCCCGGACGGGATGGCCCTGATGCCCGCGGTAGCCGCGCGGGCTGCCCAGCTGTTGCGTGCCGGGGGAGTCCTTGCCGTCGAACACGACGACACGCAGGGGGAGTCGATGCCAGAGCTGCTCGGTGACCTGGGTTGTTGGGCCGACATACGCGCGCATCTCGATTTGTCCGGACGCCCCCGCTACGTGAGCGCCGTGCGTCACTGACCCGTAGGGCAGGATGGCGGGCGTGGCACTTCTCTACGACTGCGCCGACCCGCTCGAGCGCACCAGCGCCATCGCGTCGGCGGCACACAGCGTGGCCTCTGGGCAGCTCGTCGTACTGCCCACTGACACCGTGTACGGGGTCGGGGCCGATGCCTTCGACGCCAAGGCGGTCACCAGCCTGCTGGCGGCCAAGGGCCGGGGCCGCGACATGCCGGTTCCGGTGCTGGTCGGTTCGTGGACGACGATCGAAGGTCTGGCCAGCGTGGTGAGCGAGCGCACCTGGGACCTGATCGAGGCGTTCTGGCCGGGCGGGCTGACGCTGGTCATCGAGCACGCACCGTCGTTGGCCTGGGATCTCGGTGACGCGCGCGGCACCGTCGCCGTGCGCATGCCGTTGCACCCGGTGGCCATCGAGCTGCTGGAAGTCACCGGTCCGATGGCGGTGTCCAGCGCCAACATCTCTGGTCGACCGGCGGCGCTCACGGTCGGCCAGGCCCAGGAACAGCTCGGCGATGAGGTCGCGGTCTACCTCGACGGCGGCCCGAGCGCTTCGGGCGTCGCCTCGACGATCGTCGACGTCACGGCCGAGATCCCGCTCATCCTGCGCGCCGGCGCAGTGAGCGCGCAGGCATTGCGCGAGGTCGTCCCGGACATCGCGGGCTGATTGTGCCCGCTTACCATCCGAGTCTCGAGTACGCGCTGGTAGCGTGCGTCGCCGCCGCCGGGAGCTTCCTGTTCACCCCGTTGGCCCGGCGCGTGGCGATCTTGTGGGGGGCGGTGGCTCGGCCTCGCGATCGCGACGTGCATGCCGTGGCGACTCCCCGCCTGGGCGGCGTCGCCCTGCTGCTCGGGCTGGCGTTGGCGCTGTTCGTGGCTGCTCGCCTGCCTGCGTTGAGTGACGCGTTCTCCAGCGGCCCAGAGATGCCGTGGGTGCTCATCGCGGGCGCGGTCATCTGTTTCGTCGGAGTGCTCGATGACCGCTACGAGCTCGATTCGCTGACCAAGCTGGCCGGTCAGGTCCTGGCCACCGGTCTGATGGTCACCCTCGGCGGCGTCCAACTGGTCGACGTCTACCTGCCGTGGGGCGACAGCGGGACGGTGAGCCTGGGCCGAGACCTGGCCATTCCGGTGACGATCCTGCTGACCGTGCTGACCATCAACGCGGTCAACTTCATCGACGGGCTCGACGGCCTGGCCGCCGGCGTCACTGCCATCGCGGCCGGTGCCTTCTTCGTGTTCTCCTACCACCTGGCCCGGGCGGGTTACCTCGATGTCGCCGCCGTCCCGACGCTGCTCACCGCCGCGCTCGCCGGCACCTGCATCGGCTTCCTGCCGCACAACTTCTCCCCGGCCCGCATCTTCATGGG
>JBDTXT010000426.1:0-2990 GCA_040006035.1 Pseudonocardiales bacterium
CCACGCTGAAGGCCGACGGCACACCAGTCACGGAAGCCGACCGGGCGGTCGAGCGATTGTTTCGCGAGACGTTGTCTGCGGCGAGGCCACAGGATGCGCTCCTCGGGGAGGAACTTGGTCAACTCGGTGAGTCCGATCGGGTCTGGATCATCGACCCGGTTGACGGCACGTCGTTCTTCAGTCGACACGACCCGAACTGGCGAGTTCACCTTGCGCTGGAGGTTGCGGGGAGCATTGCGATCGCGGTCGTCACCGCTCCTGCTCTGCGACGCTGCTGGTGGGCGACCCGAGGCGGCGGTTCTTTCGAGTCGTCCTGGCCACGCGAGGAGGCCGAGTCGAAGCGCCTCGAAGTGAGCACCACTTCGATGTTGGCTGATGCCCGGCTCTATGCGCTCGACGACGCGTCAAGAGCCCGTCTCGCACCGAGTGTGGCCCGCGCACCGGCAAGCCCGCTCCCGCTCGTCGAGCTTGTTCGCGGCGAAATCGATGCCTTCTTGGTCGAGCGCTACCACATCTGGGATCACGCGCCATGGATTCTTCTCGTCGAGGAAGCGGGCGGCCGTTTCACCGATCGAACCGGAGGACGTGCGGGCGATAAAGGTGGCGGCCTGTACTCCAACGCCAACTTGCACAGTCAGTTGCTCACCGCGCTTCACTACCCGGCCGCCGCTGACCGCCGGGACTAAGTGACCCCGGCGGGGACGGCGTATCCAGCATGGCCACGTTCGGTTTTCGCTCGGGTGACCGCGGCTCACTCGCCGCGCACCCGCCCGAGGTGTGACGGAGTTCGGCCGAAGAGCCAGCCACCGACCAGCGCCGCCACCGGCAATGCGATGACCAGGGCACCGAGCTCCAGGTAGGGCGGCTGGTTCAGGTAGCTGACGTCGTGCCAGTGCCAGGCGATCAGGGCGACGTATGCGCCGGCCGTGCCGATGATCCCGCCGAGCAGCCCCAGAGCCGCGGCCGTCGTCGCGGTGAGCATGCGACGGGTCACCCCACTGGCCCCGGCTGCAGTGAGGGTGCGCAGGTCCCCGCTCGTCTCGCTGCGGATCAGCCCGACGGTCATGGCCAGCACCGCCAGCGCGAGGAGCACACCGACGAACGTCGCCCAGTCGCGTAGCTGCTGCAGCGAGTTATTAGTGGCGTTGCGCGTCTCGACGGCGATGCCTGCGGAGGCGGCCGCCGTCCGCGCGGCGTGGATTTGTGCCGCGGTCAGCGGGTGCGCGGACTGCACCACGAAGCCCGTCGCCTGGGTGGTCAGCCCGAGTGCGGTGGCCTCATTGGGGGTCATCAGCGCGTCGGGCGCAGACGTGTACTTCGGCAGCTTCGACTGGACTTGGATGGTGATCGCGTGCAGCCCATTGCGGGCTCCGTCGAACAGCTTCGTGCCACGCAGGTCGGTGCGCGAGGTGATGATCGCCGCGTGGACGTCGCTCGCCGAGATCCCGTACAAGTTCAGCAACGCAGCCGTGGCGAGGTACGGCTGGTCGACGAACTCGAAACCGCTCCGCCCGTTGTGGGTGACGGGCCGCACGATCGAAGCCACTCCCGGGCCTGTCCCGGCTGCCGTCGGTGCGTCGGGGTTGTGCGGTACGTCCAACTCGATCGACGTCGTATTGAGCGACCTCGCGATCGAGGCCGCCGCGGCACGGGCCGTCGCGATCTTCGCCGCAGTCGGCCCGCTGTTGCCGGACGGTGCGGGCGCAGCCTTGATCCCCGGACCGCCCGCGGGGCCACCGGTCCCACCCTCGATCCAGACGATCACCTGGTTGTTTGGCAAATTGCCTTCGGTGTAGCTGCGGTCGTGCGCTTGCTGGGCGGCCGCGGTGATCGCGATGGTAGCCGAAATGCCGACCGCGAGGCTGGCCGCAGCGAGCGCCGCACCGGAGCGTGCCTGATATCGAGCGAGGGCGCGCAGCGCCAGCCGCATCGCCACCGGTGCGCGGCCAGAGAGCCCGGCCAGGGCCTGCACGCCAAGCGGCGCGAGCAGCAACATGCCGCCCGTCGTCGCGATGATGCCGGTGACGATCAGCAGCGTCTTCGAGTTGTGCGAGAGCACGAGCAGCACGAAGCCGAGCGTGGCCAGCGCCGAGCCGAGCAGCGCGAACCGGTGTGCCGGCTGCGGCGCCGGCGGCCGGCCGGTGAGCGCGACAACGACCGGCATCCGCGAGACGGCACGGGCAGGCCACCACGACGCGGCGATCGATGCAAGCAGGGCCAGCCCAGCTCCGAGGAACACGTCTAGCCATGGCAGTGACATCGAGTCGATTGAATGCCCGACGACGCCCTCGAACGCAGGCTTGAGCGCGAACCAGGCGACCAATCCGACCACCGTGCCCAAGGTCGCACCGACGAAACCGACGGCCGTTCCGTTGGCGAGCATGACCTTGCGGACCTGTCGGTCGGTGGCCCCGATCGCGCCGATCATTCCGAGCGAGCGCAGCCGTCGCTGCGCCATGACCGTGAAGCCCGCGACCGACAGCAGCCCGATGAACGTCAGCCCGATGGTCGCGATCAGTAGTACCGCCAGAGCCTGCTGCTGCTTGCGCGCCGCGAGCGACTGCCCGTCGGACATGATCCCCACGACCTGTCCGCCGTTCGGTCGGATGTTCGAGACGACATTCGGGCCTGCGTTAGTCAGGAACGAGATGCTGGTCGGGTTGGCGATCTGGCCGGGCGCGACGAGCGCGAACGGCTGGCTGAAGTTCTTCGGATTCTGGACGATGCCGACGATGCGACGCGCCTGACCGAGTACGGTCCACGTCTGCCCGACGTGCAGTGAGAAGGTCGAGAGCACCGAGCGGGTCACGGCGATCTCGCCGGCGCCCGGGTAGTGGCCGGAGACGACCCCGAGCATAGGTGAGCTGTAGCGCCCGTGCTGCGCCATCGCCGTCAAATCCACGCTCGCGGTGGAGCCGGGGATTGGGATGGGGGTGTCTTCGATCACCTCGGCGTCGGGAAGCTGCTGCTGGAACATGGCGATGATCCCG
>JBDTXT010000427.1:0-2990 GCA_040006035.1 Pseudonocardiales bacterium
ACAACCGGATGATGTGGTCCGCGTACTCCGGAACCTGGCACACCTACTCCGGGTCGGACCCGCACACGACCCACATCCACATCTCGTTGTCATGGAACGGCGCGCACGCCCACACGTCGTTCTGGACCGGCCGCGTCTGGCGTCTGGATTACGGCCCGTGCCAGATCTTTGCCGGTCAACCGGCGATCGCGCCCACCCACAGGGTGCGCACGAGACCGTGCCCGGCTGCGGCGCCGGTGCCGCGCGGGTCCACCGAGCCGCAGGCCTGGCTGGGCAGCACCGGCCCAGCGGTCAGGCGGGCCCAGCGGCTGCTGTCTGTCACGGCCGACGGGGACTTCGACCAGGACACCCGACGCGCGGTGCTCGCATACCAGGGAACCCACGAACTGCCGCGCACCGGCGCCCTCGACCAACCCACCTGGGGCAGCCTGCTACCAGTCGAAAGGACTCAGAGTGTGCCGGCCTGGACACCTGCCGGGGCGGCGAGATGGGCTCGCACCCGGGCCGCGTCACCAACGTTGATGCGGGGAGCAGCGGGGAAGGACGTCTACGCACTCCAGACGGCCCTCCGGATGCCCGACTCGTGGCGCAACGGGTTCTTCAGCGTCGGTACCCGAGGTGCCGTGATCACGGCAAAGAAACAGCTGGGACTGAAACCAACGGGCGTGGTCACAGCCGATCTGTGGGCGGGGCTGCCGTTGGCTTAGCGCAGCCATGGCGTGTCCGGCCGGCTACTCCGGGTGAGTGGCCGGGTTTTTGTATGCTCGAAACCGGGCAATTGGGTAGGATCACCGCGTGCCGCAGCACCTGGCTCTCGACCCCGATCCGCACTCACCCGCGCGTGCGCGGGCGTGGATCGGTTTCGAGCTCACCCAGCTCAACCGGCCGGAGCTGATCGAATCGGCTCAACTGGCGCTTTCGGAGCTCGTCACCAACGCGATCCTGTATGCGCAGACCCCGATCCAGGTCAGCGTGCTGGACCACGGCGACCGGGTCCGCATCGAGGTTCAGGACGGCTCGCCTCGCCGCCCGGCAACTCGCACGGCGACTCGCGACGCCCTCGATCCGCCGACCGTCGGACGCGGGATCCACATCGTCGAGGCGCTGGCCACCGAATGGGGGGTTCGCCGGGACCGGCACCGGGGCAAGGTGGTGTGGTTCTCACCGATCGCCTCCCAAGACCGCAGTCGGCCCCTGCTGACCAATCGGAGCTCTACTCGACGTGACCACCGGTCGTCGCGACAACCGTCCGCGGTGGTGACGCTGATCGACGTGCCGGTACGCCCGACGATGTACGTACGTGCTCGCTATCGCGACCTGTGTCGCGAACTGGTGTTGATGACCCTGCAGGATGACCAGGACCTCGACTCGGTGGCCCAGCGGTTCACCCAAGCGGCCAACGAGATCGACCGGGCCGGGCGGGCCCGCCTGTCCGGCAGCAAGGCACTTGACGAGGCGTTCGAGCAAGGCAGGGACCGAGTTGATCTCGCCTATCGAGTGCCCATCGCGGCCGCTCCCCTGTATGCCAGCCTCGGGGAGCTGCTTGCGGAAGCCAATGCGTACTGCCTGGCCCGTCGGCTCCTCACCTTGGCCGCGACCGAGCGTGAGCAGGCGCTGCGCGGATGGCTGGTCGGGGAGTTTGTGAACCAGCTCACAGGCGATGAGCCGGTGCCGTGGGCCGACCCGATCGATCTGGACTGACCGACCTTCCTCACGGGTGTGGCGAACGTGCTGGGACGCTTCTCGAACCCGTCGAAGGCCATCATTGCCGTGGAGTCCCGCGTGGGGTGGCGGTCGTTCGGCGGCGTCACCGACCGCCGGGAGGGCCGTGGGACCGGAACGGACAGGGTGGTCGTGCGCGAAATCGGGACGGCTCAAACCCTCCTGACACCCGCCCAGGTCGACGAACTGGTCGAGCGGCACGTGGCCGGCGAAGGCGTCGGCGCGCTGGCGAAAGCGTACGGCATCCATCGCGCCACCGTCACCGCCCATCTCGGCCGACGTGGTGCTCGGCGACGGCTCGGCCTCACTGACGAGCAGGTACGCCGTGCAGGCCGCCTCTACCAGCGGGGCATGACGCTCGATGAGATCGCGACAGAGCTGGGCACGAGCCAGCGCACCGTCGGTCGTGCCGTCGCCAGCCTCGGCATCGCTCGCCGACCTGCCGGACCACGCCCGAGGATGCCCAAGGAGTGAGACGTCCTCGAACTCTCTCAGTGCTCAACATTGCCGGTTGTAGCGGACTGCTGCGGGAGAGTGCGGAGTGTTCTGGAGTCGTCGAAATCGGGCATTGACAGCCGCTCGGTTGCGGCGCACCGTCGAAGCGTGACCGCCTTCGTCGCCGCACCCAGCGAGTCCCTTCAAGGGTGCTCCACGGTGCCGCCGCGGCGGCGGAACCGCGTGCCGAGTCGGTACCACTGCACGGTGGTGGCGAATCGCCACGACCGGCCCCAGCGGTGGGGAGGACTCCTCCCCGCCGCGGCACGCCCGTTGGTGCCGTCGCGGCGACGGCGCCGATGTCGGCAGGTACGGTCCCGCCGAATCAGCGGGACCGCGTGCCCTGCGGAAACAGTCGGGAACGGCGTTTCAGCAGGTCGGCCCGGTGGTGCTGATTCGGCACGACCGTGGAGGTCCAGTTCCCGCGCGTCAAGGAGCATCGCTAGGAGCAGCTCCGCAGTGAGGGGCCTCGAGGCCGTGTGCGACGAGTTCCTCAACGGCCGCCCGGCGCGGGCGAGCAGTCCCGCGGGAACGGGCTCCTGCGGATAGTCGATCGCCGGCCCGTCGATCTCGACCGAGTCGAGGTAGAGCAGAGCGTGCTCGTATGCACCGAGGCGTCGAACGTTGAGGCCGTGGGGACTGCCCACGGCTCAGTTGACACTCTGACCCGACTCCCAGTGGGTCAACCCGTTCCGGTCGCCGATCTTGTTCCGGTCAACGATCCCGTGCGGGACGAGCGCGCCTGTCGGCTCGGCCGGCGCGGGGGTCGCCGG
>JBDTXT010000428.1:0-2984 GCA_040006035.1 Pseudonocardiales bacterium
GGCGCAGGCCCAGGCCCTCGTTGTCCTCGACCCGGTCGGCGGCCTCCTTGGCCTCGTCGATGCGATCCTCGACGGCGTCCAGCCGCTCGTCGCCCGTGCTCATCTGCGCCTCCTGGGGTGCGTGCCCGACGTCGGCCATCTCAGATATAGGAGCCTTTGCGGGGCCACTGTGACCTGGGGCGATGCCAGGGGCCGACGGCCTGCCATCCGTCCTTCCCGCCGCACCGGCCGACCCACGCCCCGAGGTCTTCCGCGGCTGGTCGCGAGTCTCCCGGCGCAGTTGCTGCTGCTGACGTCCTGCTGGACGGCGGCTGGGGAAGGACGCGAGCCCTGTGGCGCGCAGAGCGAACCCTGTCCAGCCGGGCAGAAGCCGCCGTTACGGCCGCGGCGCCAAGCGCGCCCGGACTGCTCACACCCGCCAGGGTGCGATCACTAGCGCAACCGGCCCGTGATGGCAGCGCGCCAGCGGCCCGGACGACCCAGGTGTCAATGGCCAGGTCGTGGTCCCCGCTGGTGGCCAACGAAAGTCCCCACCTCGCGGGTTGGTTAGGGCTTCGAGGGGCGGCCTCCTGTGCGGGCGCGGGCTTCGCGCATGCGGTAGCTCTCGCCGTCGGTGGCGATGACGTTGTTGTGGTGCAGGAGCCGGTCGAGCAGGCTGACGGCGGTGCTGTGGTCGGGCAGGAAGCGGCCCCATTCCTCGAAGGCCCAGTGCCTGGCGATGGCCAGGCTGCGGCGTTCGTAGGGGCGGCGACGAAGCGGAACAGCAGCTGACTGCCGGTGCTGTCGAGCGGCGCGAACCCGACCTCGTCGCAGATCACGAGGTCGTGCCGCAGGAGTTGTTCGATGAGCTTGCCGACGCTGTTGTCGGCGAGGCCGCGGTAGAGGTTCTCGACGAGCTCGGCGGCGGTGAAGTAGCGGACCCGCAGGCCGGAGGTGACGGCGGCGTGGCCGAGCGCGATCAGCGCGTGGCTGTTGCCGGTGCCGGCGGGGCCGATGAACGTGACGTTCTCGCGCGCCTGGACCCACTCCAGCGAGCTGAGGTAGGACCAGGTCTGGGCCGGGATGCTGCTGGCGGTCAGGTCGAAGCCGTCGAGCGTCTTGAGGGTCGGGAAGCCGGCCTGCTTGCCGCGCAGCCGAGTGTTGCTGGCGTCGCGTGAGGTGATCTCGACCTCGACCAGGGCCCGGAGCAGCTCCTCGGGCGCCCACCGCTGGGTCTTGGCGGTCGCGAGCATGTCGGGGGCGACCCGGCGGATGCTGGCGAGCTTGAGCCGGCGCAGCCCGTGCTCCAGGTCGGCCGACAGCGGCGCCGGGGTGGCGGCGGCCATCACGCGCCGCCGGTGAGGTTGTCCAGCCGATAGGCCGCGAGCGGCCGGGACGCGGTGACCGGCAGCTCGATGACGAGCGCCTCGCCCGGCGCGGTGGGCTGCGCGACCCCGGCGCCGGCGGCCAGGATCGACCGGACGCCGCTGGCCCGCCACCGCCCGAAGGTGACCGCCCGCTCCAGCGCGGCGAGCAGCGCGTTGCGGCCGTGCGCCGCCTGCAGCGCGGCGAGCTCAGTTAGTTCCGGGCCGAGCCGGGTGTTGCCCGACGCCGCGGCCTGCCGCAGCCACTGCTCAGCGACCGGACCGAGCGCCAGGAACGCTTGTTCCGCGGCGGTCCGGGGGCTGAGCTTGCGCGCGGGGGTGTTCGGTCGCGGGCGGTCGTAGTGCGCGTCGAGCACGCTCGCTTCGCCCGGCGCCATCAGTGGGTGCTCGGCCAGCACCTCGCCGCTGCCGGGCGTCACGATGGTGACGCCGCCGCTGCTGGCGAGGACCTCGACGCTCTGGCCGAGCAGCCGGGTCGGGACGGAGTAGCGGGCCGAGCCGAACCGGACGCAGGACAGCTTGTCGACCTTGCGCAGCTCCCGGCGCCCGCCGAGCAGCCCGGCCGGCTGCAGCGACGGCAGCGCCGCCAGCAACGCCGCCTCCTGCTCCGCGAGGCGCTGCGCGGGGACCGCGGCGATCTCGAAGTGACGGGCGGCGTTGACCTCGGCGCACCAGGCCGCGGCCGCGGTGTTCGCCGCGTCCAAGTCACCGATCCGCTCGCCGAGGGCGCCGAGCGGGACCATCAGGTCGCGCTTGGCGTAGCCGACGAGGTTCTCCACGATCCCCTTGCTCTGCGGGTCGCGGGCGTGACAGAAGTCCGGGCGGAAGCGGTAGTGCGCGGCGAAGCGGACGTAGTCCGGCGTCGGGACCACGACGTCGGCGACGACGCCGCCCTTCAGGCAGCCCATCCGGTCGGCCAGCACCGCCCTCGGGACGCCACCGAGCGCGGCGAAGCACTCGGCAAGCATCGCGAGCGTGGTGTCGGCGCGCTCGTTGTCGGCGAAGCGGACGAACCGCACCCGCGACCACGCCAGGACCGCGCAGAACACGGGCAGCCCGTTCAGCACGCCCCAGTCGATGACCAGGTGCTCCCCGGGCGACCAGACCGCCGGGCGCCGCGAGCCGGCCGCGGCCTGGCGCTGCCGGTAGCCGGCGCGTTCAGTCGCGACCAGCCGACGGAAGTTGCGGTCCGACCCGGCATAGCCGGCCGCTCGGGCGGTCGGCAGCAGCCGCTTCGCGCTCATCCTTCCCTTCGTGTCGTTGATCTCGGAGGCGACGAGCGCGCGGACGCTCTCGTAGTTCCGGCGCCGCTGGACCCGGTCCACGCCGGCCCGGTGCTGCTCGACGATGCGCTTGACGGTCTTGTGGGTGACGCCGCACATCTGGGCGGCGCCGCGGTAGGTGCCGACCTGGCGGTAGGCGGTGATGACATCCAACTTCTTCCTCGCAGACAACAATGGAGCCCCCTGGGCGGTGCAGTGACTGGCTAGACACCGCCACCGTCACCGCCCAGGGCCTCAGCTCCCGACCGACACGACGAACGCGAGGCGGGGACTTCCGCTGGCCACACGTGGGGACTTCTCGTGGCCACCAGCGGGGACTTTCACATGGCCACGGACA
>JBDTXT010000429.1:0-2979 GCA_040006035.1 Pseudonocardiales bacterium
GACAAGAAGGTGTGTAACACCACGGCCATGGCCACCCGCAACGCCGACGTCGGCTACGCGAAGATCCCGGCCCAGGCGCCGGGCAAGGGCGTCAACGGCCAGGACTTCGTCAGCGTGTCCGGCGGCGGCGGCTGGATGCTCAATCCGGGCACCAAGTACCCGCAGCAGGCCTGGGAGCTGATGACGTTCATGATGTCGGCCGAGGCGCAGACCAGCCTGGCCAAGGACAACATCCGCATCTCGCCACGCGCCGACGTCAACGCGACCACGCTGGCCACTGACCCGCTGATGAAGTTCATCTCAACCACGATCCTGCCCATCACCCTGTACCGCCCATCCGACCAGAACTACAACGCGGTGTCCGTGGCGATCCAGGAGGCCACGGCTGCTGTCGTGACGGGCAAGAGCGCATCGTCGGCGGCCAAGACCTATCAGTCCAGTCTGCAGAAGGCCGTCGGTGACGCTCACGTCGAAACCGGCTGAGGCCGAGCCCACGGCGGCGCTCGTTCCGGGCGCCGCGCAGGTCAAACGAGGGGTCGGGCGTGACCCTGACGTCGTGGGGCTTGGGCGCGCCCGCGCCAGCCTATTCGTTGCGCCCGCACTCGTTCTGGTCGGCGTCTTCCTCGTCTTTCCGGCCCTGTGGACCCTCTACCTCGGCCTGCTCGACTACAGCCTGACCGGCGCGTCCGCCCAAGACCCGACGTTCGTGGGCACGCAGAACTACTCCAACGCGCTCAGCGACCCCGCTTTCACCAAGGCGCTGTACCTGACCCTGCTCTACGTCGGGTTCTCGGCGGTGATCGGGCAGAACATCCTGGGCTTCCTGCTCGCGTGGTATTTCCGCACCGCCCCGAAAGCGGTGCGCACCACATTGAACGTGTTGGTCTTGCTGGCCTGGATCCTGCCCGGCTCAGTCGTCGCCTTCCTGTGGCAGGCGCTGCTCGATCGCCGCGACGGCGTGCTGAACACGATCCTGCACACGACCGGAATGGCGTGGACGAACGACCACCCGATGGCCGTCATCGTCATCTTCAACATCTGGCGCGGCGCTGCGTTCTCGATGTTGTTGTACGCGGCCGCGATCAACACCGTGCCGAGCTCGCACCTCGAGGTGGCGCGGATGGCCGGGGCCCGGCCATGGCAGCAACTGCGCGACATCGTGCTGCCGACCGTGCGCCGCCACGTCCTGACGAACACCCTGCTGATCACGCTCTGGACGTTCAACGACTTCACGCCGTTCTTGCTCACTGGCGGCGGCCCCAACCACCAGTCCGAGACGCTGCCGGTGTACATCTACGCCACCGCGATCCTGCACGGGAACCTCGGCTACGGCTCGGCCATATCGCTACTGCTGCTCCTGGCCAACCTGGTGATTGCCGTCTTCTACATCAGGCTGCTGCGCGGCGGCGATGACGCGTCCGCGCAGAAACGCGCCGAACGCAAGGCGCGGCGGGCGAAGCGAGCGGTGACGACATGACGACCGACGTGCGCGTGGTCCCCGGTCACACGATCGTGGGCCGGGTGATCAGCCGCATCGGGCTCTACACCGGCATCTGCCTGCTCACGGTGTTCTTCGCGCTCCCGTTGCTCTGGTTGGCGCTCACTCCGTTCTCGGCCAACCCGTCCTACCGGGCGACGCTGGCCGGGTTCTCCCTGGAGAACTTCCGCAAGTTGTTCAGTAACCCGCAGACTTGGCCGTCGCTGCGCAATTCGATCTACCTGGCCGGCGGCTCGGCCATCCTGGTCATCGTCCTGGCGGCCTTGGCGTCCTACGCGCTCAGCCGGGTGCGGATTCCTGGTCGCGATCAGCTGCTCTACGCGCTGTTGCTGCTCTCATCGATCGTCACCGGAACGGCGGCGATGGTGCCGATCTACCTGATGCTCGACCAGCTGCAACTGCTCGACCGGCAGTTCGCTGTGGTCTTAGTGCTGACTGGCGGCCTGCTGCCGGCCGCGGTGTTCATGCTCAAGGACTTCGTCGACTCGATCCCGCGGTCCTACGAGGAATCTGCCCGGGTGTTCGGGGCCAAGCCGGGGCAGATCCTGCGCCATATCGTGCTGCCGCTCATCCGGCCGGGCATGGCCACGGTGGGCGTGTGGGCGCTCGTGCAGGTGTGGGGCAACTTCCTCGTCCCGTACGTCCTGCTCAGCACTCCGGAGAAACAACCCGCGGCAGTGGTCATGTACACGTTCTACGACGCGGGCGGCCAGCCCAATTTCGCGCTGATCTCTACCTTCGCGCTCGTCTACTCCGTGCCTGTGGTCGTGCTCTATCTGTTCGTCAACCGGCGCTACGGATTCGCCTTCCAAGGGGGCATCAAAGGCTGATGGCATCCGTCGAGTTGACCGAGCTGGTCAAGCAGTACCCGAATGGCGTGCGTGCCGTCGACGGCGTCGACGTGAGCATCGCCGACGGCGAGTTCTTCGCGCTGCTCGGCCCGTCCGGGTGCGGCAAGACGACGCTGCTGCGCACCATCGCTGGCCTCGAAGTCGCCACCGAAGGGACAATTTCGATCGGCGACGAGGACGTCACCACCCTGCCACCGGGCGACCGCGACATCGCCATGGTGTTCCAGGACTACGCGCTGTTCCCGCACATGACCGTCACCGACAACATTGCCTATCCACTCCGGATCAAGCGCATCCGCAAGGCCGAGCGGGTCGTGCGTGCCACCGAGACGGCCGATGGGCTCAGCCTGGGCGCGTTGATGGACCGCCGGCCGTCGCAGCTATCCGGCGGCCAGCAGCAGCGTGTCGCACTCGCGCGGGCGATTGCCTGTCATCCGAAGGTGTTCCTGTTCGACGAGCCCCTGTCGAACCTCGACGCCCGGCTGCGGCTCGAAGCCCGTACATTTCTGAAGAAACTGCAGCAATCACTCGGTGTCACCACGGTTTTCGTCACGCACGACCAGGCCGAGGCGCTCGCCATGGCCGACCGGATGGCGGTCATGGAGTCCGGGCGGATCCGCCAGATCGGCA
>JBDTXT010000430.1:0-2969 GCA_040006035.1 Pseudonocardiales bacterium
GAGCGCCATCGAGATCGCCCCGCCGACGAGTCCGGCAACTCCGGCGGTCAACACGGGGGCTAGGGCGGGCGTGGCCCCGGCCACGCCTACGGCTATGGCGGCCACCGAGACGATGCCGTCGTTGGCGCCCAGAACGCCGGCCCGGAGCCAGTTCAGCCGGTTGGCGTGCCCACCCGAATGGGGCTCGTCGGAGTGGGCCTGCGCACCTTCGGTCATGGGTGCGAGTCAAGCACGCGGCGATGGGGTGCGCCAGGAAGGCATGGGTTACCTCAAAAAGGGTCCAGCGCCTGAAGTCAGCCCAGTGCCTGCGGAGGCGCCCACCCAGAAAACGCTGAGCCCCCGAGAGCCAGGCTCTCGGGGGCACAGCGCTCGATGTGCGGATAAGCGTCGAACTAGCCCCCTTGGCTTCCCACGTCACCGAACTGGCGTTGCCACGATGCAGGTGCCCCCAAACACGGGTCGCAGCGCACGCTGTTCAACCATCATGCCCCGGTCGCTCCGCGCGACTGACCGATTTGGGCCTTTCCTGCGGGGATGCGGGAAAGTATGCGGGTTCGACGCGTGCCTGAGGCTCTGTCGTGCTGTGGGCTGCGGCGTGGTCGGTGATGGGGTCATCGGTGACCAGGCGAATCAGCTGAGCCTTGGTCGGCACATCCAGCTTGCGAAAGATGCGGGTCAGATGCGCCTCGACCGTCCGCAGCGAGACGAAGAGGTGGCGGGCGATGTCTCGGTTGCGGCTGCGCTGTAGCACCAGGTCAACCACGTCGCGCTCCATGGAGGTGAGCTCATCCAGACGAACGCGCGGACTTCCGGCTACCCCAAAGTCCGCGCGGACGTCGACGAGTGCGGCAACGTGGCGCTCCCAACCAACAAGACCGGACTGGTGGAAGGCTGCTGCTGCTTCAGTCAGGGGGCGGCTGGCGTCGGCGTCCCGGCCTAGCTCGATCAAGACACGTGCATACGCCAGCAGGGTTCGGGCATGGTCGATCTCGTGGGTGGGCTGGTGCCTGCCCAACGCTGCCTGGAAGAGGTCATCGACGTCGGCCGGATCGCCGACCAATGCCTCGCATCGCGCCAACAGCCCGGGGGCTCGCTCACCGTCACGGTCGGGGAGATCCGCGCTGTGCTGCTCGAGCAGGGTCCTGGCAGCGGGCCGGTCCCCGTCGGCGACCGTCGCCTCGACAAGGTCCGCGAGAGCATCGGTCCGGCCCTGTGGTAGCAAAGCAGGTCCGCGCAGCGCCAAGGACAACAGACCACGACTTCGGCGGTAGCGGCGATGCACGAGCTCCCGATACCCCTCGGCGGCAGCGCTGGCACCGCGCTCGGGGTAGGAAAGGACGGGAGCTGTGGAGCGGTCCAGCCTGGCTTCAATGGCCTGGCACTCCTCCACGTACCCGCAGGCGGCGTTGATCCGGACGGCCTGACTTGCCACCATCAGGTCGCCGGCAGTGCTACAGGGCAGCTCCCGGTCCAGGTCCACCAGCGAGGCAGCAGCCCGTCGGAAGCGCCCGGTGGCGATCTCGGTCTCGACCCGTACGGTCAGGAACGCTGCGCGGGCGGTGGCGTAGGTGAGCTGCTGAGGTGACCCGGACGACAGCAGGAGGTCTCGGGACTCGCTGATCTGGCCCAGGCTCAACAGGTCGAGGACAGCAGTGACCATGGCAATGTCCACGCCCGGGGTGCGCTTCGTCCGCCATCGCCGGATCGCCTGATGCAGAACGAAACGGGCCGACGCCCCCTCCGCATACGTCTCCAGCTCGGCTCTCACGACCGCGTACACAGCAGCCGTCTCCTCGGACGCCACCGCGACTGCCGGTCCGGCGGCGGCGACGAGCCGCCGTGCCTCATCGGGGCCGTCCAAGGCCAGCTGGACACGACAGACAGTGAGCACAGCCCGCAGCCACGTGTCCAGCCGATCGTGAGGCAGGTTCTGGAAGTCGATCCGGGGCAGTGCCTCGGACGGGTCCCCGGTGAAGGCCGCGAGGTCAGCGACGAGCTCCATCACCTCCGACGGCGTTATCCCGGGCTCCTTCTGCAGCTGCCTCAGCTGCTCCTGGGCGGCATCGAAGAACCCGTCGGCTGTGAGCAGCTGCGCGAGGACGAGCCCGTCCTGTAGGCCCACCGGTGAGGCCCCGTGCCGGGCGAGGTTGGCGGTGGCCGCTGCCAGTGGGCTGTCTTGGGACTCGTACAGCATCGCCGCCCCCTGCACGAGACGTCCCGCCGCCTCGAGGTCCCCGCCCTGGGCGGCGTAGTAGTCGGCGGCGGCCGGTCGGGTCGGCCGTACCGCGGTGCTCAGCCGTCTGCTCAGAGCCCGCTGGGCAGACGATGCCGTGAGCGCCCAGGCGACCAGCGCATCACTGCGGCGCCGCGGGGCTGCAATCCGCTGGTGAACCGTGAGCCACCGGTCTTGGACGAGCCGGTCCACCACCGCCTCAGGTGCGTCACCCGCTGCCGGAAGCAGAGTGAGGGGCAGCGAGCGGCAACGCGCGAAGACGGCGAGCACCGTCATCTCGTCCTCCGAAAGTGTCCGTACCTGCACTCCGAGCCGGTCGATCGCTGCCCGGCTCGGCAGCCGTGGGAGCCCGATCGGGGTCGTCCCCTGTAGCTCCGAGCTGCTTAGCTGTGCGGCCAGGTCGACCGCGAGCAGCGGGTTCCCCCCGGACACAGCGTGGAGGATGCTGGCCACCCGGTACGGCAGCGCCATGCCGGTAGCGTGCTCCAGCAGAATTCTCAGCTCGGTCAGGTCGAGCGGGGGCAGCGGCAGCCGATCCAGCGACCCGAAGGGACCCAGATCGGCGGCTTCATCGGCGGTCATGATGCACCGCAGCCCGAAGGCGGCTCCGTGCAGACCCAGATAGCCGAGCAGCTCCTGCGATCCACGGTCGCACAGGTGCACGTCATCGATGGTCAACACGATCGGCTCCCGGATGGCGTCTCGGGCCTGCAGCATCGTCAAGATTCGCCGGGCC
>JBDTXT010000431.1:0-2963 GCA_040006035.1 Pseudonocardiales bacterium
CCGGCCAGCAGCGTGCGGCTGTAACCAGTGAGCCCGCCCGCCGCGGTCACGCCGAGCACGTCGGCCTCGGCCAGGATCGCCTCGGCGAGCGGGCGCGGCGCGCTGGCGCGGCGTGGCGACGACCAGGTCAGCCGGGCCAGCACCTCGGCGCGGGCGGCCGGGGCCGCGCCCGGCCGCAACGACGTCAGCACGTCGAGCACACGGGCTCGCAGGATCGCGACGGTGCCGCGTTCGGCGTCCGGGCCTAGGGCACTGATCAGGCGATCGCGATCGTCGCGTTTGCTGACCAAGCTCGGCTGGCGGGTCATCGCGAGCCACGCGGCGGCGACGTCGGTCCAACGCCGGGCCGGGTCGTGTCGGCGCCAGATGTCGAACTCAGCCGTGGGCAAGTAGACCGGCTCCGGACCGCCGGCCGGGCCGATGAGCCCGGCCGCGTAGGCCGTCTCAACCAGCAGGGCTGCGACCGTCTCGTCGATACCCAGGTCGGTCGCCGTCCGTCGCAGCTCGCGAACCCCGACGCCGCCGGCGCGCAACGCAGGCGGCGGCCGGCTCGACCAGGCATTGGCGAGTGATTCGACGAGGCGGACGGTGTCGAGCACCGCGGTCGTGCCGAGCCGGTCGAGTTCGGCCGGTTCCCGCTCGACGGTGTCGATCACCGGCGGAGTCGGGCTGACCGCCACGACCGCCATGCCGCGTAGCGCGACTCCGACCTCGCGCGGCAACTCCACCGTCTGGGAGTCGATGGGAATCAGCAGACCGCGCGAGATGAGTCGGTGCGGCGGCGCAAGGTCCGGCCAGGTGGTGGGCAGTTGCGCGTTGCGAACTGTGCCGTTGGGCGGCCCGGCCGCGAGACGGTCGAGCACCTCGCGCTCGGCGGCGTCGCCCTGCTCGATGAGCTCGGCCACCCGTTGCGGCGAGGCGAGGAGCTCGGCTACCGAAGCACCAGCGCGCGGCTGTGCCGCCGCCGGCAGGTCGAGAGCCTTGAGCACCGGAGCCAGTTGCAGGTCCGAGACGTGGCGCAGCAGCGTCGCGGCGGGCCGTCCCAGCCCGGCCGGATACAGACCCACGGCCTCTGCGGCGGTGCTGACGAGGTGGGGTTCGGCCGGGTCGCCCCAGACCAGGCCGAGCTCGAGCAGCTCGTTGATGGCTCGGCTCAGGTCCGCAGTGGTGATGGCGTCGCCGAGCAAGGCGCTCGCATCAGGGACCCCATCGATGTCGCCGGCCGAGAGCACCAGGGCCTCGAGCACGCGCAGCGCGAACGCGTCCAGGCTGTCGACGGCCCGCTGCACGGAGGTGCGCACGCTGAGCCGGCTGGCCAGCATCGCGAGGTCGGCCGGTGCGGGCAGCGCGAGGTCCGGGCGCCGGTGCAGCAGCTCGGCCAGCTGCGCGTCAGTGCGCCCGCGCAGCCAGTCGGTGAGTGAGGTCGGTCGGCGCGAACCGGTCGCCGGGATCGGCGGTGCGGAGGGCGGCGAAGCAGGGGACACAGGGCTCGGCCGGTCAGCGCCCCTCGGCCAGGTGCGGACGAGCGGCGGGGCCGGGGTGCGTGTAGCGAATCTGGTGGAGGGGGAGCGGGAACTCGACTTCGGGGCCATACGGCGAAAGCGAGCCGGCCATGTCTGCGGCCAGTTCGGAGACGTGGAATTCACCGACGCGTAGCTCCGCGGCCTTGCGGTGCTCCGGGAGTCCTGGCGCATTGCTGGCCATGGGATGCCTTTCGATCGGTCAGAACTATCTAGTTTGCCATGGTCATACTCTGGGCGGGTGGTCACTCCACCAGCACGCCTCGAGTCGGTCAATCTCGCCCAGGTAATCAAGGCAGCCTGGAAGGCCGACGTCGGCCGGACGGGCATCGACAAACGCCCCGTGGATGGACCGGTTCGCACCGGGGTCGACGTCCTCGTTGGCGACACGATCTGCGATACGAGAAACCACGGCGGCCCTGACCAGGCTGTCTACGCCTATGCCCGCGAAGATGCCGGCTGGTGGGCGGATCGGCTGGGCCGCGAGATCGCGTGTGGCGCGTTCGGTGAGAACTTCTCGACGTCCGGGCTGGACGTTTCACATGCAGTCATCGGCGAGCAATGGGCCATCGGCTCGGCGCTTTTCCAGGTCAGCGTTCCCCGCATCCCGTGCCGGACCTTCGCCGGGTTCTGGGACATCGCGGACCTGATCAAGCAATTCACCGTGGCCGGACGGCCGGGTGCCTACCTGCGGATCAAGCAGGCGGGCGAGGTACGCGCCGGTGATCCCATCTTGGTCGAAAACCGCCCGCCGCACGGCCTGACGATCGCCGAAACGTTCCGCGCCCTGACCGGCGACCACTCGCTTGCCGCCCGCCTGCTGGCAGCCCCTGAATTGCCGGCCGAGGCACACGACCGGGCCCGGCGCTGGCTGGCTTCGGCGCGGTAGCCGACCGGCCGTTCGGGTGGGCGGCGTTCGGCTGGTGTAATCCGCAGCGCGTACCAGTAGCCTGTAGGTCGAGGGCACCGCGTGCGTGCGGTGCCTTCAGTGCGTCGGGTCCGGCGCGCGATCGCGACCCCGAGGAGTCCCCGGTGCCTACCGGCAAGGTGAAGTTCTTCAGCGCAGAAAAGGGCTTCGGCTTCCTGTCCTACGACGACGGCGACGACGTCTTCGTGCATCGCGACGCGCTGCCCGAGGGAGTCACCGAGCTCAGACCCGGCCAACGCGTCGAGTTCGGAGTCGTGTCCGGCCGCAAGGGCAACCAGGCCATGCAGGTGCGGCTGCTCGATCCGGTGCCATCGGTGGTGCGCGCCCAGCGCAAGCCCGCTGACGAGATGGCCCCGCTGGTCGAGGACCTCATCAAGCTGCTCGACGAGGTCTCCAACTCGATGCGTCGCGGCCGTTACCCCGAAAAGGCCGAGGCCCGCAAGGTAGCCGGCCTGCTCAGGGCGTTCGCTGACAACCTGGACGCTTGATTTTATCCGCCGAAGGCGGATCTCGTC
>JBDTXT010000432.1:0-2961 GCA_040006035.1 Pseudonocardiales bacterium
CGTGACCTTCTCGGCCAGGCCCGGTCAGCGGAGTGTTAGGCGGCTCTTCGGATCTGAGCGTGGTTGAGCTGTTCGGCGTGGCGTAGCCGGGAGTAGGGGTCGGGGTCTTAAAGATCGGAAGCGACCAAGCAAACCGTTCGAGTAAAGGCGTGCACTGGTGCGCCCGCGCCGATGCTCTGTTCGATGTTGCCGGCATGCATGTGCTCGATGTGGTGCGTGAGCCGCCCGGTTCGTGCTGACCGTGGAGACCGATGCTGACGCGGGCGCTGCGCCGAACCTGCCTGTCCGGTCGGCACATTCTCCGAGACACACGAGCTGATCGCGACTCGGGCAGCGCTTACGTCGCGGGCGGTGTCGTGGGCGACTACCGGCCCGGCGGGTGTTCATCCCGAAGCCGGGCATGACGAACGCAGGCCGTTATCGATTCCTTCGGTCCGCGACCGGGTCGTGCAGGCCGCACGCAGAACCCCGAAGGTCACCCGCCGTAGCTCCATCGAGAACGACGTCGACCTCGACCACGATGACGTCCGACTCTCGGACGGCACCCGCCTCACCGAGCAGCGGGCGGCCGACCTGATCGGGGAGATACCACAACGCGGCGGCCGACCCTCGCTCTCCGGCCAGGCAGCCATCTTGCCTCGTGTCACCTTCCGGCTCACACCAGACATCCGAGACCGTGCCGCCGCGCTCGCCGAAAGTGAAGGAAAGACCATCTCGCAACTCGCCCGCGAGGCACTCGAGGCACGCGTAGCGGCGTCGCGAGCTTCGTGACGAAGGGACAGCACGATGGCCAGTATCAAGCGGCGCCCGGACGGGAGTTGGCCAGCGCGCCACCGCGATGATCAGAATCGCGAACATGCGAAGCACTTGGAACGCAAGGTCGACAACTACAAGTGGCTCGCCGCGCAGACGATGTCGGTGGTGACTGGCGGCCACGTCGCGCCGCGACTGAGCAAGATCACGGTGCAGTCGTTCTACGACGAATGGTCCCTTCGACAGGTATGGGCGTCAGGTACTCGAACGGCAATGGACCTGGCGCTTCGTTCATCCGAGCTCGGCGCGTATCAACTCGGACGCGTCGGGCACGCACACATTGAACAATGAATCAAGCGAATGGCCGATCAGCCGTTGACGGCCGGAACGCTTCAACAACCTCCGCAGCGTCTTTCGCGCGGCGGCGCGTGACCATCTCTTCGTGCGCGACCCGACGGAGGGGTACGCCTGCCGCGACAGCGCCGCCCCGAGGCGAGCATGACGATCCCGACGGTCGAGGAGGTCGGGGCCCTTCTCGACGCCGCCGACGACTCGTTTCGGTCTCTTGTCGCGCTGTGCGCTTTCGCCGGCCTCGGCCTTGGCAAGGCAGCCGCGGTTCAGCCGGCCGATATCGACTTCCTGCGGCGCCAGCTCAACGAACACGGTCGGTTACTAGTGGCGGCTCACCCAGCGCCAGGCCGGTCTCGGCGGCATACGTCTGCACGACCTACGCCACTTCTACGCGGCCGGCCTCATTGCGGACGGCTGCGATGTCGTCACGGTGCAGCGCGCGGCGGGCCACGCCGCAGCGACGACCACTCTTCGGACCTACGCGCACGTCTGGCGGACAGCTGAGGACCGCACCCGGAACGCGGCCTCCACGCTGATGCGCTCAGCGATCTCGCGCGGAATTCCGCGGACTTTTCGCGTACTAACCAGGATCAAGAGGGTCTGTTGATGCCCAGTTTCCCTGGGCCGCAGCGGTGTCTAAGACGTTGAAGCGGAACGATCACGCGGGGTTTCGGCTGGTCGTGGTCACTGTTGGTTGATGCCGGAAAACACGGTCTGACCTGGGGAAACGCGTTCGCGGGACCGTTGGGCGTCGTCGGCGATCGTCGGTCTCGGCTGGACTTCTTGCGGACTATTTGCGGACTGCTGGGGGCTCACGGCGCGATCCCGCGACCGATGGCTGCGTTGAACAATGCGCGAGCGACCTGCTCGGCCTTCTCGGTTGCGGCAGCGCCCACCGGCTTCGCCTCGTAGCGGTCCTGGTTACGAGCGCGTCGCAGGCGGTCGAACTCTCGTGCTGCCTTCTCCGCGGGCGGCTTGTCGAAGACCGCACGAAGGTAGCGGCCGAGCGCCTCGTGTTGACCCGGCCCATTGGTCGTCCGGAAGCCGTACGCCGCCAGCAACGCCTCACCGGTGTCGTGACAGGCGTCGTACGCAATGCCGTACCTGACGGGAACGCTGGTGAGGAGCGGCAGCTGGCTCAGGCGGTCCGCCGCCTGCCGCAAGAACGACGCCGCGCGCGCCGGATCCGCTGGTACGGCCTCGAGGCGGCGCGCCTCGACCAGCGCGAGCACGGTCGCCTGCTGGACGCGGGTGAGCGGGGTCAGCGCCACGGCAGCTCCCCGATCACGGCGACCACCGGGCCGCTGCGCACGTTGTCCAGGAAGCCGGAGGGCGCGGCGAACTCCGCAGCTGTGAGGATCGTCGGGTTCACGGGCCGGTGCACCGCCGCCTCGACCCGGGCGCAAGCCTCGTAGACCGCGTCCACGTCGGGCTCGCCGAGCACCATGACGTCGATGTCGTGCGGCGCCGGACCCGCATCCCCGAGCATCCGCGCGCCGAAGGAGCCGTAGAGGAACGCCGACTCGATCCCGTCGATGCGGGCGAGTTCCTCGGCCAGGATCACCACTGGGCCGGTCGCGACCCTGAGGATCTCGCGCAAGGGTTCCACCAGCGGGCTCTCGCCGTTGGCGCGGATCAGCCTGGTGCGGCCCACCTGCCGCTCGCTCAGGATGCCAGCGTCCACCAGGCGCGCGACCTCGCGGTGCGCGGTCGGGTAGGCCAGGCCGGCCTGTTTAGCCAGATCGGTGACGCTCAGTTCCTCGCCGGTGAGCAACAAGGTGGAGAGCAGGCGCGCCTGACCTTCCGACCGGAAGATCGGAGCGAGGAGCGGCGCCTCAGTTCTCATATAACTGAGAT
>JBDTXT010000433.1:0-2955 GCA_040006035.1 Pseudonocardiales bacterium
CCTGGACCGGGGCGCCGACGGGGACCGCACTGTGGTGACATCGGCGCCAAGCGGGCGCGGCGTCATCGTGGGCGGATCGTGAACGGGCAGAGGCTTGGTGGCTGCGCCTGCAGTGCTCGGGTTCCATGGACGCAACGTCCGTGCCGCTCGACGCAGCGGAGTCGGTCGGACACCGCCGGTCTGTGCTAAAGGGCGCCGCACGTGCTGGGGCACCCCGGCGATGACGGACGCACCGACGCACCGACGCACCGACCAGTAACGCCGCCCACCCCTGGTCTTGTTGCTGTTCGGTTAGCCTGTAGCTAGCTACGGATTCCACCTCCACGACTACAACATCATCCGTGGGTAGTGCGTTGACCGGTTGGGCTCCCCGGCGTTTGCGAGCGGCGCATCGAGCGGCTTGTCTTCGTCGGCCATTTCGGCGCATAACAACGGCCTGGGGCGGCCGCGTTACCGCAATCTCGTTCGTGTCCAACAAGAGCATGCTCGGCAAGTTTGCAAGCACGAGTGAGATAGCAGTGTCCGTGAGCGGACACACCTACGAGGTGCAGTTTCGCGGGGACGAGAAGGCCAAGCATGTTCACGACGTGATCCTGTGGCACATGCTGAACTGAGCGCGCCATAGCCGTCGATATCGAGCACACCGCCGGCAACGACGAGGCGCGCAGATCGGACCGTATGCGCCCACCGGACTACGTGGATTCGATCATCAAACGAGCCGCTCATGCCGATGAGCGAACGCGCGTCGAGGTGACCAGAACGCGGCAGACCTGGTCGCAGACACGTATGAGTACGACGTCAATCGCTGCTTGCCGCGACGGTTACGACACGGCGGGACGGCCACCAGCAGGCAGAACCGCGGGCCACCGCGGGTGGTCGGTCAGCACCGATCGACGCAGCTGCGCCCGCCGCGAGCTAGGGCTGCATGACGTAGTGCAGCTCGCGGGTCGTGATCCGCGGCTCCATTCCCTCGGGCAGGTTCGGCTTGATCGTCCCCTCATACCAGGAGTCCCAGTGCTCCTGGGCTTCCCACACCTCGGTCACGCACCAGCCACCGTCGATGGGGCCGTTCGCGTGGACCACGAAACCCGGCTGAGCCTTCTGCTGCTCCTCCAGCTGCCCCGTCATCCCGTCCACCATCTCCTGCGTCATGCCGGGCACCTCGGCGGTCATGAGTATCGCCATCAACGCTCCTCCTCCAGTCGCGTCGCAGAGATACCGACTATATCCACCGTTAGGCGCGGGCAATTGGGCCGACGCATGCGCGACCGAGTGCCGATCCACGTCGAGCGATCTGAGTCGGCGGGGCCTGCGGTAACTCCGGGCGAAGTTCGCCATCGGACGTGCCATCGCTGGGCCGTCTCCGACGTCGTGAAACCATGGCGTGCGTGAGTCAGCAGACGGGGGCAGCAACGATTCGATTTACAGCCACGCTGTACACGATCGATTCATCGACCATCCTGCAGTTGCCTGAGCAGGCAAGCCAACGTCTGCCATCGCGGGGACAGGTGGCGGTCCGGGCAACCATCGACGGCAGGCAGGTCGGCACCGTGCTGGAGCCCGACGGCCTGACGGGCCACTGGCTGAAAGTCGATCAAGAGCTGCAACGCGCCGCCGGCATCGCCGCTGGCGACCGAGTCAACGTCGCCATCGACATATCTCGAGACTGGCCCGAACCAGATGTGCCACCAGACCTCGCAGCAGCCCTCACAGCCGCACCGCAGAAGATCCGAGACACGTGGCACGACATCACCCCAATGGCGCGATGGGAATGGGTGCGCTGGGTCAACGCCACCGCTAACCCCGCCACGCGCCAGCGGCGGGTCGAGGTGAGCGTCTCCAAGATGAGCAACGGCAAGCGACGGCCGTGCTGCTTCGACCTCTCCGCATGCACGGATCCAGGACTGGCCAAGAACGGCAAGCTACGCGATGCACCCTGATCAAGCGACCCGCCGGGCCGTCAGTCTATTGAGCGCTACCCGCCAGAAAGCGACGTGATCGCAAACCGTCGATAGCGCGCATGTTGCTTGTGACGGCAGCCCTCGCATATCGAAAGATGTGTTCTGACCGCTTGAGCTACCAGCGTGACGATCACCGATCCCAACGAGCGTGTGCCTGAAAATCACGCCTCGAGAACGGTTCGGATACGTTCGAGCGTGTGCGACATACCGTTGCGCAGCGTGTCACGCCGCTCGGCGATGAGCGCTTCGGCGTCGTCCAGTTGCTCAGCCCGCAGCCGATTCCCGCTGAGCCCATCCGGCAGGTGCTCGAACTGTTGATCCACGACGCACCCGGCTTCGGTCGCGGTGATCCGAAAGCTCCAGCGCGTCGCAGGCGTTCCGTCGAAGCGGTCCCCGACGTAGTACGCGAAGTGATGAGGCGGATCGTACACAACCACATCGCAAGGCCGCGTCCACTCGCGGGTGCCGCCCTCGCCCGAAATGCGGTTCCGCCCCTCGAACCGGCCGCCGACGGCACGTGCGGGGAACCCTGGCACCCACCATGCCTCGGCGCATTCAGGACTGAATTCGCCAATCCGCTCAACACTCGTGATGAGATCCCAGAGATCTTCGGGCCGACACCCCATCGACATCTGGACGCCGACACCCATCGCGGGTACAAGGGCGCTCACTCGCGGGTCTGGCGTCGGTCTCGGCCCATTCTCGCCCCAGTTATTCACTAGCAGCGCCAAGACGCTCGCCTCCCGCCCCGCCTCACGATCGATCACGCCGCCTCACCCTGAGCGGAACCGATGCCTGCGAACAACATGGTAAGCGAGGACACACGTGGCCTTCCCAATCAGCGAGCAGTCACTCCGTACGGTCTAATGCAACGGCTCGACCACCGTCGCGCTGATGGGACCGGCCAACAGTTCGAACATAGGCGCAAACACGCCAAAAGCCTCGCTTTGCATCGCCGCATCTCGCGCCTGGCCTGACTCCCAGTCGGCGATCT
>JBDTXT010000434.1:0-2937 GCA_040006035.1 Pseudonocardiales bacterium
TCAGGAACGGCTCGCCCTTACCGACCCGGTGACCGGCCACCGCGAAGTTGCCGGTGCCAGCCGGCAGCGCCGTGTGGGCGTAGTGACCGGGTCCCTTCTGCAGCGACGAGTCATCAGTGCCCTCGACGATGGTGAACGCGAAATCCTTGCCGAAGCGGGGGATGTAGATATTGGCGATGCCCTCGCCGATTGGGATGGAGGCGTTGCCCGCCCCGGGCAGCGGCAGCGGATCCTTGCCCTGCGCCCATTGCTTCTCGAGGGCGTTGTGCACCTTGACCTGATCGCGATGGGCGAAGATGTTGGTGATGTAGACCTCGTAGACGACGAACAAAAGGATGACCATGCCGGCCGTGATCAGGGTCTGGCCGATGCCCCGCAGCACGAAGCGGATCCGATCGCCCACGCTGGTCGATGACGAAGCGGCGTGCGCAGGCGGTCTCGGCGGCGGATCGGCCACTACCGTGCCCGTTTCGTCACTCACTTGGGTACCGCCTTCGCGTAGGTGAGCCCGATCGGCCCGCGAAACGCAGGCAGATTGAGCCGGTTCTGCGGCTCGACGGTGTAACCCAGGCCGTAATAGCCAGCCGCTTCTTTGAACAAAGCTACGCCCGGTGACTTGTCCAGTCTGCTCTGCATGGCCTGGTACGGGCCGATCGCCGCGACCCGGAAGGGTGGGGAGTACACGTCGCCGTTCAGCAGCAGGGTGTTGCCGACGCACCGCACGGCGCTGGTGGCGATCACGCGCTGCCCGGCGATCGTCATCGCCTCGGCCCCGCCGGCCCACAGGGAATTGATCACGGCCTGCAGGTCGGACTGGTGCACGACGAGCTGGTTGGGATCGACCTCGACGCCGGACGGCACCGAAGCGGCGTCATTGAGGGTGACCACGATCCCCGGCCCGCGTACGGCCGTCTGGCCGCCGGCCGCCAGCATCGGGGTGACCTTGGCCTGCGCAGCGGCGACGTCGGCGTCGACCTGGCCGGCTTGCCGCGTCGCGGCCGAGACCTGAGCCTGCAGCCCGGCCAGGGTGGCATCGGCGTCCTTGACCTGCTCCTCCGCGGCCCGCACGAGGTCGCGCAGGTTGGCTGTCACGGGCGAGCGCAGCTCCGTGCCGCGGGCATCGCGGTGACTGGTGGCAAAGCCGAAACCGGCGATCAAGCAGATGACTGGCACAAGCATTCGCCACCGCGCTCCGCCGCGGCGGACGAGCAGCGCCGACAGCCTCGCCCGGCGGCTACTCCTCCACGACGCGTCGCGCACCAGCGAGCCTCTCCCGTCGTCATCAACCGCGCGGTCGCCCCGACCGCAGGGCGACGTTATGTATGGCGTCTACGCTAACGGCTAGTGGCCAGCGACCGGTCACCCGCCCGGGCCCGTCCCGAGCGGCGTCTCAGCAGGAGATCCACGTGCCCAAGTCAAAGGTCCGCAAGAAGGTCGACGCCCCGAAGCGAGCGCAGTCGCTCGGCACGGCAAGCAAGGCGCTCGCGCCGAGCCCGACCTGGTACCCCGTCGTGATGGCGGTCGTACTGGTGATCGGTCTGGCCTACCTTGTCGTCTATTACCTTGCCGGCCAGTCCATCCCGATCATGAAAGACCTCACCGGTTGGAACTTCGCGGTGGGCTTCGGGATCATGCTCGTGGGCCTGATCATGGCCGTGCGCTGGCGCTAGCGGCGGTCTCGCCGCCCGGATTACACGGTTGTAAGTATATCCCCAGGTGTGGATAACCCTGTGGACAGACGAAGCGACGGGAGCGCGGTGGACCCCCGAGTCCCCAGTCTTCGCTTCGGCCCAGATCGCCGGCTGACTGCACTGACCGGCACGCTGGCGCTGCTCGCGCTCGCGGCCGCTCTGCTAGCCGCGGACACTGCCGGGCGGCTGCTGCTGGCTGGTGCCGCGGTCGTCCTGCTCGGTTACACCGTCACTGACCTGATCTTCTGGCCGCGGCTGACCGTGAGTGCCGAGGGTCTATTGATCCGCACTCCGGCCGCGAGAGGTCTGGTGCCGTGGTCCGAGATCGAAGCCGTGCGCGCCGATGCCCGGCAGCGGGCCGGCCTGCGCAGCGTCACCCTCGAAATCGATGCAGGCGAGTACCTCGTGGTGTTCAGCCGGCGCGCGTTGGGCGCCGACCCGGCGCAGGTCGCCGACCTGATCGCAGCCTTCCAGCCCGCGCAGTGATCAGAACGTTGCGCTGCGCACGACGATGGTCGCGAGGATGAGCGCCACGACCGCTCCGAGACCAGCCAACTGCGTGCGCAGGCCGACCCGCTGACTGAGCTGTGGCAGCCCGCCGATCGCCAGCGTGGCCAGCGCGCCCGCGAGGAACCCGCCGACGTGCGCGAGCTTGGAGATGTTGTGGATCGAGAAGGTGAAGACGAAGTTGAGCACGATGATGCCGATGAGCCACTGCGCATCCAGGCCCAGCTTGCGCACCAGCACGAGGGCCGAGGCGAACAGTCCGAAGATCGCGCCGGAAGCACCGACCTCGGGCGTGTTGACCTGCCCGAACGCGTACACCGCGGCCGAGCCACCGAGCAGGCCCAGCAGGTAGACGAGCGCGAAGCGCCACCGGCCGAGCAGCCGCTCGAGCAACGGTCCGATGATGAACAGGGCGAGCAGGTTCGAGCCCAGGTGCAGCAGGCTCACATGCAGGAAGCCGGCAGTGACCAGCCGGTAGAACGCGTCGTGGTCGTGCACTTGCGTCGGCGTCAGCTGCCAGGCGCGAAACAGCTTCGAGGAGCCGTCACCGGGCTGCATGATGCCCTTGACGGACTGAGCGGCCGTGATCAGGTAGACCGCCAGGTTCGCCGCGATCAGCCCCCAGGTGACGAACGGCGGGGACTCCAGCAGCCGGGCCCCGACCGCGGTGCGCGGCGCCCGGATTTCTCTGTTGGCCAGCCCGACATCGTCTGGGCAGTGGAACCCGACCGACGCCGGT
>JBDTXT010000435.1:0-2934 GCA_040006035.1 Pseudonocardiales bacterium
GGTCCGGGTCTGCCGGTCGGATGCGCGTGGTAACCCGGCCGGGGCGGAGGTCGCAGGGACGGCCCGCTTCTTACCGGTCACGGATGGGCCTCTGGTCCAGCGCCTCCTGCGGCAGAAGTACGGCTGGCAGAAGCGCGCACTCGACTTCTACAACCGGTTCGTGCGGGTGGCGCGTCACCGACCGGCAGCCGATCCGGCATACCTGGAGCTCATCATCGGGCCGGGGTGACCGGCGGTGGCACTGTGACCGAGCCGGCTCTCTGCCAACGGGTCTGAGCCCGGCCCAGCCCTCTGACGACGGCGACTGCCGGCAGGCCCGGTAGCCCGACGCCGCGTTGCGTTGGTCCGCCGATGAGCGCCAGTGCCGACCGGGTGGTGCTGGTGAGGTCTGGGATGTATTCGAGTACGTTCGCCGCGATGCTGGCGCGGATGATTGCACCCGGCGCGGCGCGGAAACCTCTCGAGTCGGTGACTGCGTATCGGGGCGCTGGCTGTGCGTTCGCGGACGACCCGTCGGTGTCTGGTTTGTGGCAGCGCAGGCGGGTAACCCCGAACTTCGTCGAACAGAGGATTCTCGTGTCGCACTCGATCATTCGGACTCGCTTCGGCCTCGTGCTGTCGGCGCTGATCGCCGCCGCGCTGCTGTTGACCGGCTGCGGGGGCAGCACCACTGCGGCCAGCCAGTCGCCGGTTCCGGGTGTGTCGTCCTCGGCGGATGCCGGGACCGGGACGCCCGGTCAGCTCGCTGGTGCTTGCCCGACGGAGAACACCCGGTCGTTCGCCAAGACCCGGTTCGTCGCTGATCTGGGGGGCGCCGCGTTCCTCACCAAGCGATACATCTACACCCCGTACCGGGACGGAAAATTCCGCAAGGGTGCATCGGGTCGCACCATCGCCGTGGTGAAGGCGGGACTGGCCGCCGCAACCAGTGTCAAGCTGTTGAAGAACGCGCGTGACAACGCACAGGCCAATCCCACGCTGTGCAAGACGATCGCAGGACCGGTGTCGGCTGCGATCACTGCGCTGGGCGGAGTGACCGCGGCCATCACCGGGGGGAACCTCTCGGCGCTCAGCGGTCTGGGTTCTTCGCTGGATGGCCTGCGCGGACTCGCCGGTAAGGCCGGCGTCGACGTCCCCGAAAAGCAGGTCGGCTTGAGCGGCAATTGACGCCCAAGGAAAGTCTGCTGCGTCGCCTGAGACGATGGCGACGGTGCGGCGTAGCGCTCGGGTCGCATTTGGAGATAATCGGGAACCGACCTTGAGCCGTACCCGGCCGAGCCGTGCGTCGCTGGTCACCGTCGCGGACGATCGGTGCGCCGACCAGCGCGATCGTTCTCGTCGCGATGGCGCTTGGCTCGGCTCCAGGTCGGCTACGGCGGCATGCCGGCGAGGTTGACGCCAGACCGTAGGTCATCAGCCGGAGCAGGTCGGCGGTCCGGCCGAGCGCCGGGTAGCCGAAGGCCCGGGTGTTGCGGTAGCGGCCGGGCTCCTCGGTCTTGGCCGGACGCTGATCACCAGCCGCGGCCGTCCGCGTGCAGTGCGGCCGCAGTCTGTTCGGCCAGCGCCGTGAAGGCCGTCCTGCTCCGCGGCGCTAGCTGCTCGAAGTCGAGGTCCAGGCCGGTGTGGTCGCCGGCCGCGGCAAGCAGGCGCAGTCGCTCGACCAGCCCGGCGCGGCGCGCGGGATCGGCGAGCACCGCCTCGAACACCGCCGCCGGTACGCCGAAGTTGGTCACGATGGGCACCAGCGGCACTGCGGTCCGGCGGACCGCGTCAAGCACCGCGAGGTCGCTTCGCGATGGGTCAGATTGGCATCGGGTATGACGGTTCGCCCGAGGCCATTCGGTGGGCGCCTGGTCCACGATCATGTGGGGTTCTTGAGTCGCCGAGACGGTCGAGATTGAGCTCGGCCAGGAGTGGGCGCCGGTGCGGTGGTCAGGGCGCGTAGCCGGTGGACGGCGTCGTGGACGACGGTGGCCCAGGGGTGGGCTCGGTCAGGTGCAGCAGCCGGCGCGGCGGGTGCGAGCGAGGCTCGACAGTCTGGTTCGTAGCCGTTTTGGGTTGCCTAACCACCTCACGCGTGAGTTATCTTCGTCACACTCAAATGAGGAGCGGCGACGATGACCGGTGCACGGCTGCGGCTCGATGATCAGCTTTGCTTTGCGCTCTACGCTGCCACCAACGCGATCACGCGCGCCTACCGTCCGCTGCTGCGTGAGCTGGGTATCACCTACCCCCAGTACCTGACGCTCATGGCGCTGTGGCAACACGGCACCGGCACCGTCAGCGAACTCGCGCAGCGTCTCGACCTGCCCGCCCACGCCATGACGCCCCTGCTGCAGCGGCTGGAACAAGCCGGGCTGATCGTGCGCCGGCGCAGCCCAATCGACAGCAGGGCGGTGCTGGTCGAGCTGACGTCGGTCGGCGTCGGACTCGAGACGTCCGCAGCCACCGTCCAACGCACCGTCGAATGCGCCACGGGCCTTTCCCCCGACGCTCTCGCTGCCCTGCGCGGCGAGCTGCACGACTTGGTCAACGACATGCGCGCAACTGCCGCAGGCCCCCATCCGATGGAAGGAAAAGCATCATGACCCTGAACGTGCCCGACACCCGACGGCTCGCTCCCGAGGCCGACCCGGCAACCGCCCCCCAAGTGCACCCGGCCGACGCGACGCTCTACGAGCGTCTCGGCGGCTGCTACGGCATCGCCGGTGCCGTCGACGTGCTCGTCGACCGTCTCTTCAAAAACGTCAAGGTGAACGCCAACGACAAGGTCCACGAGCACCACGGCAACCCCGCGAACGCCGCCGGATACAAATTTCTAGTCACCGCCTGGTCCATCGAGGCCGCCGGTGGCCCGAAGTGCTACATCGGCCACGACATGAGCGTGGCGCACGAGCATCTCAGCATCGACAAGGACGGCTTCGACGCCGTCTA
>JBDTXT010000436.1:0-2918 GCA_040006035.1 Pseudonocardiales bacterium
TACGAGGCGGCCGGAATCGACCCGGAGGCGCCGACCGGCCCGGAATACCACCGCACCGAGTTCGAGAACTACCAACCGCCGACCCCCGTGGACGTCATCGTGGCCTGCACGTCGCTGCACCACGTGGCCGATCTGGACGTCGTGCTGGGGCACGTCGCGGCCGGCCTCGTGTCCGCAGGCACGCTCATCGTCGTGGAATGGGCCTGGGAGCTGTTCGACGAACCCACTGCACAGTGGTGTTTCGAGCGCCTACCTGCCCCGGACGCGAACAGCCATCCGAATTGGCTGCACGTGCAACGAGATCACTGGCTCGCATCAGGGCAAAGCTGGCCGGACTACCGCGCCGCCTGGGCAGCGGAGGAGTCCCTGCACACGGTCGGGGCCATCCAGACCGCGCTCGGGGCGAAGTTCGCCACCAGCGAGTGGTCGCCGGCCGCCTACTTCTTCGCCGACCTCGACGGCATCACCGAGGCGGATGAGCGCGCCGCGATCCGGGCCGGCCGGATCCAGGCGACCGGCATCCGTTATGTCGGCACGCTGCGGTGATCACGCTCAGACCGCGGCCGAGCGACTGGTGAGCAACCGCCGGAACGCGGCGAGGCGCTCGGCGCTGGAATGGCCCTCGGCCACCCAGGCGTCGAGGTGGCACCCCGCACTTGGCGTGAGATGTTCGCAGCCCGGTGGGCATTGCGTCGCGCCGTCCTCGAGGTCCGGGAAGGCCCACAACAGGTCGTCGGCGGTGACGTGCGCAAGCCCGAACGAGCGCAGCCCAGGCGTGTCGATGACCCAGCCCGCGTCGTCGGGCAGCGGCAGGGCAATCGCGGACGACGAGGTGTGCCGACCCTTGCCGATCGCGCTCACCACGCCCGTGGCCCGCAGCGCCGACGGGACTAGCGCATTGATCAGTGTGGACTTCCCGACGCCGGAGTGACCCACCAGAACCGACATCTGCTCGCGAAGTCGCTCGAGCAGAACGTCCGGCGGCTGGTCGCGACGGGTGACGACGGCGGGCACCGAGAGCTCGGCGTAGCGAGCCAGTGCCTCATCCGGGGGCGCGAGGTCTGACTTGGTCAGGCACAGCACCGGTTCGATACCCGCACTCAGGGCGGCGACTATGCACCGATCTATCAGCCCGTAGCTCGGCTCCGGATCAGCGAGCGCACTGACGATGATCATCTGGTCGGCATTGGCCACGATCACCCGCTCCAGCGGGTCGTCGTCATCAGCGGTGCGCCGCAGCACCGTGGTGCGCTCGGCGATGCGCACGACCCGCGCGAGGGTGTCCGGCGCCCCGGACATGTCGCCGACCACGCTGACCCGATCGCCGACCGCGATGCCCTTACGGCCGAGCTCCCGGGCCCGCATGGCGGTGACAAGTGCCGATCCCACGACGACTCCGTAGCGCCCGCGGTCGACGGTGACGACCATGCCGTCGGTGGCGTCCTCGTGCGCCGGCCGCTGCTTGGACCGCGGCCGCGAGCCGCGCGGGTTGGCGCGGGCACGAACGTCGTCCTCGTCCATCCGGCGGGCATCGCGCGATGAAGGCAAATTCAGCCACCCAGGAGCATGGCCCACATGCCGGGGAAGTCCGGCAGGGTCTTGTTCGTGCAGCCGATGTCGTCGACGGCGACGTCATCCACGACCAGGCCGAGCAGCGCGCCCGCCGTCGCCATCCGGTGATCGGCGTAGGCCCGCCACGTTCCTCCGTGCAGCGCACGGGGCAGGATGCTCAGCCCGTCGGAATGCTCGACCACCTCGCCGCCCAGCCGGGTCAGTTCGGTGGCCAGGGCAGCCAGCCGGTCGGTCTCGTGCCCGCGCAGGTGGCCGATGCCACGCAGCCGGGACGCGGACGAGGCGAGCGAGGCCACCGCTGCGATCACCGGGGTGAGCTCGCCGACGTCGTGCAGATCGGCGTTCAGGCCGACGATGTCGCCCGAGCCGGCGACCGTGAGGCCCTCGTCGGTGCGCGCGACGTCGGCGCCCATCGCCGCGAGCAGATCGCGCAGCGCGTCGCCGGCCTGGGTGGTCGATGCCGGCCACCCCGGCACGGTGACCGACCCACCGGTGACCACCGCCGCGGCCAGAAACGGCGCCGCGTTCGACAGATCAGGCTCGACGGCCCAGTTGCGCGCCCGGATCGGGCCGGGCGCCACTCGCCACACGCCGCGCGCGATGGCAGCCGCGTCGACGTCGGCCGATCGCAGGACGCCCAGCGTCATCTCGATGTGCGGCTGGGACGGCACGTCATCGGCACCCCTGTGCACGACCTCGATGCCCTTGTCGTAACGGGCGCCGGCGAGCAGTAGTCCAGACACGAATTGCGACGAGGCCGACGCGTCGATGTGGGCCAGACCACCCGCGACCGAGCCGGAGCCGCCGACCGTGAACGGCAGGCACCCGCGCCCGTCGTCATCGACTATGGCGCCGGCCTGGCGCAGCCCGTCGAGCAGCGTGGCCATCGGGCGTTCGCGGGCGTACGCGTCACCGTCGAACGTCACCGGTCCGTCAGCCAGCGCGGCCACAGGCGGCACGAAGCGCATGACGGTGCCGGCCAGACCCGTGTCGATCGACCCGCCGTGCAGCGGTCCTGGTGTCACTACCCACTCGTCACCGTCATCGACGATCGTGGCTCCCAGCGCGCGCAGGGCATCGGCCATGAGCAGGGTGTCGCGTGCTCGTAACGGCCGCGAGATCCGGGACACGCCGTCGGCTAGGGCGGCCAGGATCAGCACCCGGTTGGTCTGTGACTTCGATCCGGGCAACTCGACGCGGGCGCGCACCGGCCGCACAGCGCGCGGTGCCACCCAGGGATCCACGCCCACAGTCTGCCGTAACTACGGCGTGGGCCGGGATGTCCGAGGCTCTGGGTACCGTGCAGGTATGTGCGGACGCTACGTCTCGGTGCGCTCCGACGGCGA
>JBDTXT010000437.1:0-2911 GCA_040006035.1 Pseudonocardiales bacterium
GAACGCGATACCGGCCGCCCCGCTATGCAGAGATATGGAATAGTCGCTGGGCTAGCGTGGCCTCATGGGGAGGGCGCCGTGAATCTTGGCCCACAACCGCAGGACCTCTGGCCGGGCCACCCAGCGCGCCGCCCCCGGCCTAGGACCGGGCAGCCCGGCTCGCCAAGCTGCACGACCTGTTCACGGCGGGCGTGCTGACCAGCGATGAGTTCGAGGCCCAGAAAGCCAAGCTGCTCGCCGAATAACTTGCTCGCTAGTTGCCCAGGCTGGCGAAGAAGTGGAGCAACTCCAGCAGGTCGTTGCCCTGCAACCCGGACATGATCGACGAGCTCAGGTCCAACCAACTACGCACCGGGTTCACATACCACTGTCCGCCCGACTGCGAGGTGTCGACTCCCACCTTGGTCAGCCCGGTGAGCAGGTCCTCGAGGGCCTGGTGCTGAGCCGGCGTCACATGCGTCGAAACCCCGAATTGTTCGGCGAACGCCACGAGCTGGGTGACCAGGTCCGCCGTGCACATCCGCTTGTGCTGCCCGTTCGCCGTCACGTCGAAGCAACTGCCGTCGACCTTCACAGTCGTGTCTTCGCCGCCTGACGTCACGGTCAGACTGCTGAGCGTCACGCGGGTGGCCCCACCGGAGATCTGTTCGGTCTTGACCTGCAGGTCCTTCAGCACCGTGTCGGACGGCTGGTTGCTGCCGCGGTTGCGCAGAAGAAGGCCGCCGTAGTCGTGCATCACGGCGAGCTCGTCGGGCGACAGCAGCTTGACCGCGTCTTCGTAATCGCCCTTCATCAACGCGGTCACCATCTTCCTCACCGCGTCCTCGGGCGAGGACCCGCCGGCCGCCGGAATGGCGTCCGCGCTAGTCGGCACCTTGTGCGATGAAACGTTGTCGGCGATCGTGTAGAAGATGCTCGGGTACCACTTGCCGCCCGACTTCTGAGCAGCGATCCGGATCGGCGCGTTGCCGTTGCTGTCGCGCACGACCTGCCCGATGTCGATATGCGTCGTGGTGCGGCTGCCCGCCGGCAGGCCGTGGGGGAAGGCCGCGCTGAGGAAGTCGTGGGTGAACGGGATCTTCGCGGCGTCGGCCGAAATGTCGAGCGTGCCGCCGGTGAGTTGAACGATCTGGACTTGGTCGTTGATCTTGACCGTGTCAGTGGCGAAACTCAGGCCCTTGGCCTGGAACTTGACCCCACTGATGCTCTTCGGGTCGGCGGCGGCCTGCAGGACCTTGAGCCGCTTGAGTTGCTTGATCTCGTCCATCACCGGATTGGCCAACGCATTCCGCTCGCCGGGGGCAAGGTCGTCGAGCACTCCGATCAGGTCGGACTTGTTCAGGTCGCTGACGATGGACTGCACCGCCTCGCGGGGTGAACCCGCACCGGTCGAATTGGTGTCCGACATCGCGATGTAGGTCGTGACACCGCCGGCGACGAGCGCCACGACGACCGCGGCGCTGGCGATGAGCTTGCCGCGCCCGCGCCGTCTCGGCGGCTGTGGTGCGTAGCCGTGCGGGCCGAGTGCTTCCCATGATCCCTGCGGCTGAGCCGGCGCAGGCTGCGCGGGCCCCCAGCCGTACTGGCCTGGATCCGGCTGCTGCGGCCAACCACCCGGCGCGCTCGGCTGTTGTGGCGCCTGCCACCCACCCGGACCCGGCAGGGGCTGAGTCGGGTGCCATCCACCCTGGCTCGGCTGCTGCGGCCAGCCGCCCTGCCGCGGATACTGCGGCTCGCCGTTCGGCCATCCGGACGGTGGCTGGGTCATGACTTGCTCCTTTTGGAAATTCTGGGTGTTTCCGCCGATATCAGCACGAGGGTAGCTGCGAGGGTGACGGTCGTTGCTCCGACCAGCGTCACGATCGGGCCAAGAATCAGCGGCCTGATGAAGCGGTTGCCGTCGACCCGCAGGGCCGCGGCGGCTACCGAACCGGCTGCGAGCGCGGCTAGCAGCGCTAGCAGCGCTGCGCTGCGCCGCAGCCCCATAGCGAAGATCGCCGCGGCGGCCGCGCACACCAGGGCCAGCAACGGCCAGGCCGACACGGCAGCATCAGCCGCGCCACGCAGGCCGAGCAGACGCCTGAGCGCGCCGCCGGCCTCGTAGCTGTTGCGGTGGGCCTGTCCGGACGTCAGCCACGGCAGGAACGTGCCGACGACGAGCACGATGAGGCCGGCGAATCCTACGGCCACGCCAGCGATGTGGCCCGGTGCCAGCCGACCCCGGGGCCTACGCAATCGTCCAGGTATCGACGCCGTGCAGCAGCGCGTCGAGTGCGGCGTCATCACCGGGTGCCTTCGCCGCGGCCTGTTCGAGCTGTTGGGCCATCATCGCGTCGTAGGTCGGCCGCTGCACCGAGCGGAACACACCCATCGGGGAGTAGCGGCTGTCGAGGGACGACAGCCGCGACAGCGCGAACGCGTAGGACGGGTCGTCGGCGTGCGCGTCGTGCACGACCACCCGCGGATCGTCCTCGGCGACGGCGTCCTCGATCGCCAGAGCGCCATTGGCACCGCGCACCACAGCCTTGGCTCCATCGGTCCCGAAGCGCAACTGCTGGCCGTGCTCCATCCGAATCATCCAGTCGTCGCGGGTGTCGGAATCCTTGAGGATGTCGAACGCGCCGTCGTTGAAGATGTTGCAGTTCTGATAGATCTCGACCAGCGCGGTGCCCTCGTGGTTGGCCGCCTCGCGCAGCACGGCGGTGAGGTGCTTGCGGTCGGAGTCGAGGGTGCGGCCGACGAATGTCGCCTCTGCCCCAAGCGCGACCGACACCGGGTTGAAGGGGTTGTCCAGTGACCCCATAGGCGTCGACTTGGTGATCTTGCCGACCTCGGACGTGGGGGAGTACTGACCCTTCGTCAACCCGTAGATCCGGTTGTTGAACAGCAGGATCTTGAGGTTGACGTTGCG
>JBDTXT010000438.1:0-2904 GCA_040006035.1 Pseudonocardiales bacterium
CAGCGCGCAGCGTCCGCTCGCCGAGGCGATTCTGGCCGAGGCCGACGTGCTCGGCGTAACCGCGGCGGGCGGGCTCACCGGTTACAGCCGCACGCTGCTGGCCGGCTCGAAGTCTGCGGCCGAACACGCCCTGGCCAACGCGCTGCCGGCGCCCGTCGACTACTTTCTCGTGCAGCCCGACCTGACGATCGTGGTCCCAGGTCCGCCGACGCCCGAGCTCGGCAGCGCGCTCGCGCTCGCCGCCGAGCTCGAGTCCTCCGGCGGTGCCAGCGTTTACCGCGTCACCGAGTCTTCGGTGCGCCGGGCCTTGGATGCCGGCTGCAGCGGTGCCGACATCAGTGCGCTGGTCAGGGAACGGTCGCGCACCCCCGTCCCGCAGGCGCTCAGCTACCTCATCGACGACGTGGCGCGCCGCCATGGCGTGCTGCGGGCGGGCACCGCGGCCGCGTACCTGCGCTGCGACGACGAGGCGTTGCTCATGCGCGTCCTCGCCGATCGAAACGTGGCGTCGTTGCAACTGCGCCGCATCGCCCCGACGATCGTGATCGCCACCACCCCCGTCAGCCGGGTGCTGGAGGTGCTGCGCGACGCCGGCTACGCGCCCGCGGCCGAAGCCCCCGACGGTGAGGTGATCACCCTCGGTCCCACTGCCCCTCGCGCACCGTCGCGGCCGCCGCCGCGCTCGATCCGCTCGCGATCGGTCTCGGACTCCGGCGCGCAGTTGACCGAGGTGGTGCGCCGGATCCGCTCCGGCGAGGCGCTGAGCACGCTGAGCCGGCGCATCCAGCCGATCGTCCAGCAGGTGCCCGGGGTGACGTCAGCATCGACCATGGCCCTGCTCCGGCAAGCCATCCGCGAAGGGCAACGCGTGATGCTGGGCGTCGTCGACCCCGATGGCACCCCGTCGCGGCACACCATCCTGCCGATCTCGCTGGCCGGCGGCTTCGTGCGCGGTCACGAGTCCGCGACCCAGCGGCTGCAGTCCTTCCCACTGCACCGGCTCACGGCCGTCAGCGTGCTCGATGAGCCCGAACTCGACGACGACGAGGACGAGGACGATCCGGCCTAGACCTAGGTCAGTCGCCGGTCAGTCGCCGGTGATCATCTAGCAGTTGCCGTTGCACATCGCGCCAACTCCTAGATGATCAAAGGAGGCGCCGCCGCGGGGCCGCTCCACCCAGCGGGGTTCAGCCACCACTCAGCCCGAAGCGCTCCAGTCATCGAGGTTCAGCGGGCGATAACACGCGCCGCGACGAATGCCCCGACACCCACGGCCGCAAGCACCACTCCCCACACCACCAGACCGGTGATCACGGCCAACGCCCCGGTGACAAGGAACAGGGTTACCTGCGTGATCAGCCGCCACGGGTCCTCGAGCCGGCGCGCCGCTTTGGGCGCCACCCACAGCGCCCAGATCAGGGCCCCGAGCGCCGGGTACAGGGCAGCCATAGCGATGCTGATCAGCCCGCCGGTGCCAAGCCGGTAGCCGACGACGACCAGCGTGCCGAGCAGCAGCAACTCGGACACGAACGCGACCGTCTCGGCGATGAGGTAGCCCAGACGGGCGTGCTCGGGCACGCCGTCGGTATCGTCGGGGCGCGTCATCCCGTGAGGCTACAAAGCTAAGCCGCCCGGCAGTGGCGCGAGCGGACGGAACAAATTGCCATCTAGTGCGTGATATCGCAGCCAGACCACGAGGTCGGACAGGGTCTCCCTCGTGCCGATGGAGCGGTACAGACACGCGGAACAGCGGCTGTGTCGTAAGCGTTTGCGACAATGGCTTGTTACTCGTGCCGAACCTTGCACCAACCCCAGGGAGACCCGTGACCGACGGACCGCTGATCGTCCAGTCCGACAAGACCCTGCTGCTCGAGGTCGATCACCCCCAGTCCCAGGAGGCACGCGCCGCGATCGCGCCGTTCGCCGAGCTGGAACGCTCGCCGGAGCACGTCCACACCTACCGGCTGACCCCGCTCGGCCTATGGAACGCCCGCGCCGCCGGGCACGATGCCGAGCAGGTCGTCGACGCGCTGGTGCGCTACAGCCGCTATGCCGTGCCGCACGCCCTGCTGGTCGACGTGGCCGACACCATGGATCGCTACGGCCGACTGCAACTCGTCAAGCATCCCGTGCACGGGTTGGTGCTCGTCAGCCTCGACCGCGCCGTACTGGAAGAGATCCTGCGGCAGAAGAAGATCGCCCCGATGCTGGGCGAGCGGGTCGAGGACGACATCGTCCTCGTGCACCCGTCCGAGCGCGGCCGGCTCAAGCAGGCGCTGCTCAAGGCCGGCTGGCCGGCCGAGGACCTCGCGGGCTACGTCAACGGCGAGGCGCACCCGATCGAGCTCAAGCTCGACAACTGGGAGATGCGCACCTACCAGCAGCAGGCCGTCGACATGTTCTGGGCCGGCGGGTCCGGCGTGGTCGTGCTGCCCTGCGGCGCAGGCAAGACGCTTGTAGGCGCGGCGGCCATGGCACAGGCCAAGGCCACCACACTCATTCTCGTCACCAACACCGTCGCCGGACGGCAATGGAAGCGCGAGCTGATCGCCCGCACCAGCCTCACCGAGGAAGAGATCGGCGAATACAGCGGCGAGAAGAAAGAGATCCGGCCCGTCACGATCGCCACGTACCAGATCATGACGACCCGCCGGAAGGGCGAGTATCGCCACCTCGAGCTGTTCGACTCGCGCGACTGGGGCCTGATCATCTACGACGAGGTGCACCTGCTGCCCGCGCCGATCTTCCGGCTCACCGCCGACCTGCAGTCGCGCCGGCGCCTCGGCCTGACCGCCACGCTGATCCGCGAGGACGGCCGCGAGGGCGACGTCTTCTCGCTCATCGGCCCCAAGCGCTACGACGCGCCGTGGAAGGACATCGAGAACCAGGGCTGGATCGCGCCGG
>JBDTXT010000439.1:0-2903 GCA_040006035.1 Pseudonocardiales bacterium
ATCAACTACCGCGAGTCCTACGGCATGCACGCCTCCAGCGGCATCCTGTTCAACCACGAATCGCCGCGCCGCGGGCCGGAGTTCGTCACCCGCAAGGTGTCGATGGGCGTTGCGGCCATCAAGCTGGGCCAGCTGGACAAGCTGACGATGGGCAATCTCGATGCCCGCCGGGACTGGGGCTTCGCCGGCGACTACGTCGACGCGATGTGGCGCATGATGCAGCAGCCCACCGGCGACGACTACGTCATCTCGACCGGCGAGACGCGCTCGATCCGCGATCTGCTCGATACCGCGTTCGCGGTGGCCGGCATCGACGACTGGGCGCCCTACGTCGAGCAAGACCCGCGCTTCTTCCGGCCGGCCGAGGTGGATCTGCTCATCGGTGACGCCAGCAAGGCACGCGACGTCCTGGGCTGGAAGCCGACGGTCGACTTCGCCGGCCTGGTGACGATGATGGTCGAGTCTGACCTGCGCGCCCTGGCCGCCAGGAGATAGGTTGCCGCGTTCGCTGATCACCGGGGTGACCGGTCAGGACGGCTGGTATCTCAGCGAGTTGCTGCTCGCGCAGGACCACGAAGTCTTCGGGCTCATCACCGACGGCGACGTGGCACCCGTGCCGGCCGGCGTCAAGCCGCTGTCCGGCGACCTGGGCGATGCTGCGTCGCTGGCCGCGGCCCTGGATGCGGCGCGTCCGGACGAGATCTACAACCTCGCTGCGATCTCGTCGGTGGTCGAGTCGTGGCGCGACCCGGCCCGCGTCGCTGACATCAACGGGGTCGGCGTGGTGCGGTTGCTCGCCGCCGCCACTGCCCTGGCCCGGCGGACGGGTGAGCCGGTGAAAATCGTTCAGGCCAGCAGCGCGGAGATCTTCGGCGACTGCGCGCCACCGCAGGACGAGGGCACCGCGATCCGGCCGACCACGCCGTACGGGGCGGCCAAGGCGTTCGCACACCACGCTGTCGGGGTCTACCGGTCCACCGGCCTGGCCGCCAGTTGCGCGATCCTCTACAACCACGAGTCGCCGCGGCGGCCAAGCCACTTCGTCACCCGAAAGATCACCAGCGCGGCGGCCCGCATCTCTTGCGGTTCGACCGATCCGTTGGTGCTGGGCAACCTCGACGTCCGCCGCGACTGGGGTCATGCCCGCGACTACATGCAGGCGATGACCATGATGGCCCGGCACGACTCAGCGGCCGACTTCGTCATTGCCTCGGGGGTGAGCCGATCGATCGAGGACTTTGTCGTGGCGGCGTTCGGCTACGTCGGCATCGCGGACTGGTCGCGCCACGTACGGATCGACCCGGCACTCGTCCGCCCGGGGGAGCCGTACGACAAGTGCGGCGACCCGACGCGAGCACAGCGAGAACTCGGTTGGCGCGCCCAGACCACCTTCGATGACCTGGTCGCCGCCATGGTCGACGCTGACCTGGCTGGCATCCGCGGCGGGAACTACGGGCCGACACCGCGGAATGCGTAGTTCAGAGGTACTTTCACGACGAAATCAGTCGTGGTAGCCACCTGGCGCCGCGTGTAGCGTTCCGGCCAACCCAAGTTGCCGGACCAGCGGAGAGTGCACAGTGGCGCGGACAGTTCAGAACTTCATCGGGGGCAAGTCCGTCGACGCGGCCGACGGCCGCCGGGCCGACCTGATCAACCCCGCTACGGGAGAGGTGTTCGGCTCCGCACCCGTCTCATCCGAGGCCGACGTCGACGCCGCCTACCGAGCCGCCGCCACCGCGTTCGAGACCTGGCGCGACACGACCCCGTCCGAGCGCCAGCGGGCGCTGCTGAAATTCGCCGACGCGATGGAGGAGCGGGCGGAGGAGATCATCGCCGTCGAGTGTGAGAACACCGGCAAGCCGATCGAGCTCACCCGCTCCGAAGAGATCCCGCCCGCCTTGGACCAGATGCGCTTCTTCGCCGGCGCGGCGCGCGTGCTCGAGGGCCGCAGTGCAGGCGAGTACCTGAGCGGGTTCACCTCCTATGTCCGGCGCGAACCGGTCGGAGTCGTCGGTCAGGTCACGCCGTGGAACTACCCGATGATGATGGCGGTGTGGAAGGTGCTGCCGGCCATCGCAGCGGGCAACTGCACCGTGCTCAAGCCGAGCGACACCACGCCCGTCTCGTCCGTCCTGATGGCCGAGATCGCGGCCGAGTTCCTGCCGCCCGGCGTGTTCAACGTCGTGTGCGGTGACCGCGACACCGGTCGGGCGCTCGTGTCGCACCCCATCCCCGCAATGGTGTCGATCACCGGCTCCACCCGCGCGGGCTACGAGGTCGCGGCGGCGGCGGCGAAGGACCTCAAGCGCACGCACCTGGAACTCGGCGGCAAGGCGCCGGTGATCGTGTTCGACGATGCCGATCTGGCTGACGCAGCCGAGAACATCGCGATCGGCGGCTACTTCAACGCCGGGCAGGACTGCACGGCAGCCACGCGCGTGCTGGCCGCACCGGGGATCGCCGACGAGTTCGCGGCGGCGCTGGCCGAGCAGGCGCGCAACACCAAGGTCGGGGCGCCCGCGGACGAGGACATCCTCTACGGCGCGCTGAACAACGCCAACCAACTCGAGCGGGTGGGCGGCATGATCAGCCGACTGCCCGACCACGCGCAAGTGCTCGCCGGCGGTGCGCGGCAGGGCGAACGTGGTTACTTCTGGCAGCCCACCGTCGTCAGCGGGCTGCACCAGGACGACGAGGCGATCCAGCACGAGATCTTCGGCCCCGTCATCACCGTGCAGGCGTTCACGGACGAGGACGAAGCGGTGCGCTGGGCGAATGACGTCGAGTTCGGCCTGGCCTCCTCGGTGTGGACGAAGGACCACGGCCGGGCCATGCGGGTCTCGCGGCGGCTCGACTTCGGCTGTGTGTGGGTGAACTGCCACATCCCGCTGGTGGCCGAGATG
>JBDTXT010000440.1:0-2902 GCA_040006035.1 Pseudonocardiales bacterium
GAGCTTCCACTCCGGGTCGAGCGCGACGCTGACGCTCGGATCCTTCAGGTAGTCCTCGACGGCCTGCACCTGCGGGAGGAATTCGCCGCGCCCGGGCTGGAAATCGAGGACGAGCAGCAGCTTGTGTCGGTGGGCGGCGTCCAGGTAGCTCTGGATCGCCTCGTCCGGGATCGCGCCGGAGCACAGGGGGTAGTCCGCGTTGCAGGGCCGTGCGACGGTGGCGATCAACTCCATGGCGGGCTGGATGCGACGTCCGAACGTCGCGAATTGCGCCGCGCGGGCCTCGATCGTCGCCGCGATGGTGTCCGGGTCGGCCGAGCCGAGCACGCCGAGTTCGGGGCCGTCGGGGCCGCCGTAGTAGGCGATCACCCGGTAGTCGGGAAGCAGCCGCCGTCCGCCGCGTGGCAAGGTCTGGAGGGGCGGAGCCGGTGTCGTCTTTGGCCGAGGCGGGGGCGCCGGGGTGGGGCTGGTGGTCGTCGGCTCTGGCGCCGGGGTGGGGCTGGTGGTCGTCGGCTCTGGCGCTGGGGTGGGGCTGGTGGTCGTCGACGTCGACGCAGCGGACGTGGCCGCCGCAGCCGTCGATGCGGCGGGGGGCGCTTGGGGGGCCGCGGTCGTGCACCCGGCGAGGGTGATCATGGCCACGGCGAAGGCCACCAGTCCGCGGCCGGATCCTGCGGGACGGGCGATGACCGGACCTCCCGGGCTGCTGCTGGCCCGTTCGTCGCCGAGCCCCCCGGCAGGGTGCCACACGACGCACTCCAAACACCAAACAAACGCCGCAGCCGCGCGTCACGCCGTGAGCGAAACCGCACCGTTCCGGGGAGTGTCGCATCGCGTTGCCCCGTTAGGGTCGATGCAGCACCTGGACCAGCCAAGAAACGTCGAGAGAAGGACGACCCTGTGAGCCGCATTCAGATGCGCAGCCCCGGCGCCGGGATGAACCTGAACGACTCGGTCTATGACCGGCTGCTTCGTGAGCGGATCATCTTCCTCGGCCAGCCCGTCGACGACGCGATCGCCAATCAGATCTGCGCTCAGCTGCTGCTGCTGTCTGCCGAGGACAGCAGTCGCGACATCAACCTCTACATCAACTCGCCCGGCGGATCCGTGACGGCCGGCATGGCGATCTTCGACACCATGGAACTCATCGAGTGCGACGTGTCGACGTGGGCCATGGGCCTGGCCGCCTCGATGGGACAGTTCCTGCTTTCCGCAGGGACCAAGGACAAGCGCTACACCTTGCCGCACGCGCGCATCCTGATGCACCAGGGATCAGCAGGCCTAGGCGGCACCGCATCAGACATCCGCATCCAGGCCGAGCAGTGGAACCTGAGCAAACAGGAACTCGCCGAGATCACCGCGCAGCACACCGGTCAGCCGCTGGACAAGATCATCGTTGACAGTGACCGTGACCGCTGGTTCACCGCCCGAGAGGCGTTGGACTACGGCTTCGTCGACCACATCGTCAGCCGCGCCAGCCAGGTGCCCGGCGGCGTTACCCCGGCCGAATGAGAGAGAGCGACATGATCGACCTCACCCCGCAGGGCCGGCGGCTTTCGGATGCGCCGCAGTCCCGCTACGTGCTGCCGTCCTTCGTCGAGCGGACCAACTACGGCATCAAGGAATCCAACCCGTACAACAAGCTGTTCGAGGAGCGGATCATCTTCCTCGGCGCACCCATCGACGACGTGGTCGCCAACGACGTCATGGCCCAGCTGATCGTGCTCGAATCCAGTGACCCGGACCGCGACATCCAGATCTATATCAACTCGCCCGGCGGCTCGTTCACTGCGCTCACTGCGATCTACGACACGATGCAGTACATCCGCCCCGAAATCCAGACATATTGCATGGGGCAGGCGGCATCCGCCGCCGCGGTGCTGCTGGCCGCGGGGACGAAGGGCAAGCGGTACGCCCTGCCGCAGTCCCGGATCCTGATCCATCAGCCGTCGGGCGGCACCGAGGGCGCCATGCAGATCTCCGATCTCGATATCCAGGCGCGCGAGATCCTGCGGATGCGTGACCTGATGGAACAGATCCTGGCTCGGCACACTGGCCAACCAATCGAGCAGGTGCGGATCGACGTCGAGCGGGACAAGATCTTTACCGCCGAGCAGGCCAAGGAATACGGCATCGTCGACGACGTCATCAGCACCCGCAAGCTCGTGTCATAGCGCCGTTAGGGCCGCGCCGCGCCGCGCCGGACGGGCTGATTACACAGGACTTGCCGGGGTCGAGCGGGTACCGTTCGGCATCTGGGCCGCCGCCCAGCGACGACCTTGATAGAGGGGAACGATTCGCTCGTGGCACGAGTCGGCGAGACGGGCGACCTGCTCAAGTGCTCCTTCTGCGGAAAGAGTCAGAAGCAGGTCAAAAAGCTGATCGCCGGGCCTGGCGTCTACATCTGTGACGAGTGCATCGACCTGTGCAACGAGATCATCGAGGAGGAACTCGCCGAGACCAGCGAATTCAGCTTCGACGAGGTGCCCAAGCCCAGTGAGATCTATTCCTTCCTCAATGGTTACGTCGTAGGCCAGGACCAAGCCAAGAAGACATTGGCGGTCGCCGTCTACAACCACTACAAGCGCGTGCAGGCTGGCGGCGACACCAAGCCGCGCAACGCCGACTCAATCGTCGAGCTCGCCAAGTCCAACATCCTGCTGCTCGGACCGACCGGGTCTGGCAAGACGCTGCTGGCCCAGACCTTGGCCCGGATGCTCAACGTCCCATTCGCCATCGCCGACGCCACTGCGCTCACCGAGGCGGGGTACGTCGGCGAGGATGTCGAGAACATCCTGCTCAAGCTGATCCAAGCTGCCGACTACGACGTCAAAAGGGCCGAGACGGGCATCATCTACATCGACGAGGTCGACAAGATCGCCCGCAAAGCAGAGAACCCGTC
>JBDTXT010000441.1:0-2902 GCA_040006035.1 Pseudonocardiales bacterium
GCAGCTGCCGCCGCGTATCGGCCTGACGACCTACCGCGAGCCCGCGGCCTGGGGAGTCTGGTCCGAGACCGCCGACCTGCTGCCGGCCAACTATGCCGACGGCGTCACCGCGGCGGGCGGAGTCGCACTGCTGCTGCCGCCGGCGCCGATCGGTGACCCAGAGCGCGCCGCGGCCGCGGTTCTGGACGGGCTGCACGGCCTCGCGCTGGCCGGCGGCGCCGATGTCGACCCGGCTCAGTACGCGGCGGCCCGTGAGGCAAACACCGGCCCGGCCCGTCCTGATCGCGACGCCTGGGAGCTCACGCTCACCCGCGCAGCGCTCGAGCGAAGCCTGCCCGTGCTGGCGATCTGCCGGGGCATGCAGGTGCTCAACGTGGCGCTCGGCGGCGACCTCGTGCAGCACCTGCCCGACGCAGCCGGGCACCACGGTCACCTGCCAGAAGTCGGCGTTCACGGCCGCCACGATGTCCGGCTGGTACGCGAGAGCCGCGTCGGTGCCCTGCTCGGTGATTGCGCCGTCGTCGCGACCTATCATCACCAGGCCGTCGACCGGCTCGGCTCCGGCCTGGTGGCCACCGGGTGGGCCGGTGACGGCACCGTCGAGGCGCTCGAGCACACCGGTCCGGCCTGGGTCGTCGGCGTCCAATGGCATCCGGAGGTGCACGACGGCGCCGCGCTGTTCGCCGGCTTCGTCGTGGCCTGCGCCGGCTATCGTGCGGGCCGGTCGACGGTCGGTGCCCAATGACATCGGGCAACGTCGAGGCCCTGTGGGCGCGCACCCTGTTCTCGCCGGTGCCCGCGCGCAACGCGTTCGAGGTCACGGTCGAGCGGCTCGCGCAGAGCATCCGGCTCGGCGTGCTCGTCGACGGTGAGCAACTGCCGCCCGAGCGTGAACTCGCCGAGCGGTTCGGGGTGAGCCGGGTGACGCTGCGCGAGGCGATCAAGACGCTGCGCGACGTGGGGCTCGTCGAATCGCGACGCGGCCGGGGCGGCGGGACGTTCGTCGTCTCGCCCAAGGTGCAGCGACCCAGGCCGGCCGACCAGATCAGCAAGACGCTCGGACACTCGCTCGAGGACGCGTTGGCCCTGCGGCGGGTGGTCGAACCCGGCGCCGCGGCACTGGCCGCGACCCGCACCCTCACCGCCGCCGACCGAGCCAGCCTGCACTACTACCTGGCTGCGGCGAGCGACTGCAAGCCCGGCAGCCGACGGCTGGCCGATTCGCGACTGCATCTGGCCATCGCGGCCCTGGGCGGCAGCGCGTCCGTGACTGCGGTCGTGGCCGATGTGCAGATGCGTTTGGACGAACTGCTGCGCGCGATTCCCGTTATCGCGGCCAACATCGCGCACTCGAACGTGCAACACGCGGCGATCGTCGACGCCATCCTGGCCGGGCAGGCCGACCGGGCCCGCTGCGAGATGGAGGAGCATGTGGACGGAACGGCTGCGCTGTTGCGCGGTCTACTGAGCTGATCACGGCCGGGCTTTCCGCGGGCCGTGCGAGAAGGTATGTTCGTAAAACCTTCAGGGGAGAGGTGCTGGATGCCCGGCCCGCCGATGAGCGTCGAGGAACTGCGTGTGCTGGTGTCGGCCGACGAGATCGACACCGTGATCGTCGCGATCACCGACATGCAGGGCAGGTTGCAGGGCAAGCGGATCGACGCGACCCACTTCCTCAACGACGTCCTGGAGCACGGCACCGAGGGTTGCAACTACCTACTGGCAGTCGATGTCGAGATGAACACCGTCGAGGGCTACAGCATCTCCTCGTGGGAGCGCGGCTACGGCGACTTCGTGATGAAACCCGATCTGGCCACGCTGCGGCGGGTTCCGTGGCAGCCCGGCACCGCGATGCTGCTGGCCGATGTGTTGTGGTTGGACAGCTCGCCGGTGGTGGAGTCACCTCGGCAGATCCTGCAGCGCCAATTGGATCGCCTGGCCGAACGCGGCTGGACCGCATTCGTCGGCACCGAACTGGAATTCATCCTGTTCGACACCAGCTACGAGGACGCCTGGCAGCAGCGCTACGCCGACCTGATCCCGTCGAACCAGTACAACGTCGACTACTCGATCCTCGGCACCAGCCGGGTCGAGCCGCTGCTACGTGCCATCCGGCTGGGCATGCGCGGTGCCGGGATGCAGGTGGAGTCGGTCAAGGGTGAGTGCAATCCGGGGCAGCACGAGATCGCGTTCAAGTACACCGAGGCCCTCGCCACCTGCGACAACCACGTGATCTACAAGAACGGCGCCAAGGAGATCGCGGCCCAGGCCGGCTCGTCGCTGACCTTCATGGCCAAGTACAACGAGCACGAGGGCAACTCCTGCCACGTCCACCTCTCGCTGCGTACAGCCGACGGTGAGCCGGTATTCGCGGGCGACCTGGCCGGCGGGGTGTCAGAGGTGTTCGAGCAGTTCGTGGCCGGGCAACTGGCCGCGCTACGCGAGCTCACCTACTGCTTCGCGCCGAACATCAATTCCTATAAGCGTTATCAGCCCGGCTCCTTCGCGCCCACGGCTGTCATGTGGGGTGTCGACAACCGCACCTGCGCCATCCGGGTCGTCGGGCATGGTCCGAGCCTGCGCTTCGAGAACCGGGTACCGGGTGGCGACGTCAATCCCTACCTCGCGGTCGCGGCGATGATCGCGGCCGGCCTGCACGGCGTCGACGAGGGGCTGACTCCGGGGGAGCCATTCGGCGGCAACGCTTACCTCAGCGATGCGCCGCGGGTGCCGCCGACGCTGCGCGAGGCGGCCGAGCTGTGGCGCGACAGCACGATCGCCCGAGCCGCATTCGGCGACGCAGTTGTCGAGCACTACGCCAACACCGCGCAGGTCGAGATCACCGCATTCGACGCGGCCGTCACCGACTGGGAACGCGTGCGCAACTTCGAGCGGATGTAGG
>JBDTXT010000442.1:0-2899 GCA_040006035.1 Pseudonocardiales bacterium
CGTGGCGCTTCATCGCCGCCGGGGGCGACATCGTCCTCACCGTCGATCCGGCCCAGGCTGCCGCGATGACCGGCGCGATCCGGAGCTGGATGCGCAGCAACCCGACGTTCAGACAGAAGGTCTACGCCGCAGTGCGCCGGGTGCTCACCGTCAAACAGGCACACGGCCTGCTTCCTGAGCCCGCGCTGCTCGGCGCCCGGCGACGTGTCAGGGCAGGTAGTAGTCGTTGAGGTACTTCTCGCCTTCGTCGCAGAAGAAGGTGACCACGTGCTCGAGGCGGTCGTCCTGCTCCCTGAGCGCCCGCGCGGCGATCAGGTGGGCCCCTGAGCTCGGGCCTACGAACAACCCGTAGTCGCTCGCGAGGCGCCGCATCTCGGCGATGGCCTGCTCGCCGTCGACGGGCACCATCGCGTCGATCTCGTCGCGGTGGCGGGCGATGATGCCGGGCACGAACCCATCGGCGATCCCCTCGATCAGGTGCCGGCCGACCTCGCCGCACATGAGCGTGCACGACTCGTTCGGCTCAACCGCCACGACGCGGCAGCGCGGGTTGACCACCCGAAAGGCCTGCCCCACCCCGATGATCGTGCCGCCGGTGCCGACGCCCCCGACCACCCCGTCGGGCACCACACCGTCGGGTAGTTGGGCGAGCACCTCGGGCCCCAGCCACGTGCGGTTCTCCTCGACGTTCCACTCGCTGTCGAACTGCTGCGGGGCGAAGTGGTCGGGCAGCGCCCCGAGCTCGCGGGCCTTGGCCAGTGCGTCGGTGACGTGGAACTCGCCCAGCGTCATGATCTGCGCGCCGAAGGCGCGGGAGATGGCGGCGCGTTCGGGGCTCATCCCGTCCGGCATGACCACGAGCATGCGATAGCCCTTGACCGCCGCCACCATCGCCATCGCGTTGCCGGTGTTGCCGCTGGACGCCTCCACGATGGTGTCTCCCGGCCGCAGCAGCCCTTCCGCCTCGGCCTTCTCGATCATGTATTTGGCGATCCGTGCCTTGATCGACCCGGACGGGTTGAGGTACTCCAACTTCACCCACACACCGTCAACCCGGATCAGCGGCGTGTTCCCGATGCCGTCCAGCACGGTGGCCCGCCAGGGGTCGGCCTCGCGACCGGTCGTGGCGGTGTCCGGCACTCGCATGGCCAACCCCGCAATCGGCTACCCGTCGGCCTCACGCCGTGGCGCCGCCGCGACCCGTATCGGCGATGCCAACCTACGCCCAGCCGCACCGCCCCCTTCACATTCCGGGTGTGAGGTCGCGATAGCGGGCCTCGATCATGCAATACAGGCCGTAGCAGATCAGGCCGAGGGCGAGCGTGGCCAACAGCCAGGTGCCGTAGGCCGGACTGGCCACCGAACGGAAGACGGCATCCAGCCCTTTCGTCTGCTGGGCGTCCGAGAGCACCGCAGCCTTGAAGAGGAACACGCCGACCAGCACGAACACGACAGAGCGTGCGGCGCAACCACACGCCCCGAGCGCCCTGGTGATGGTGGCCAGCGCTCCGGGCATGTGCTGGGAGAAGAATCGCTCCCGGAAGTCGAGGCGAACCGACCGGCGACCCACCTCCACGCCGGCCGCCACGAGAAGGACCGCAATCAGCAGGAGAAGCGGTCGTCCCCATCCGGCGCGCAGCAACTCGGCAGTCAGGTCGACGTCCTGCTCGCGCTCTGACTGCGCAGTCTGCTTCGGTCGAGATGCCACCAGCGGCCAGGCGGCGCTCACGCTGAACGCCGTGTACAGCAGGCAACCCAAGGACGACACCGCACGCTGACGCCACTTGCCGATCGTGCTCGTCGCATGTGCGGGCCGGTACACGGCCTCGATGAGTTGGGTGAGTGCATATGCGCCGAGTCCGACGACGAGCAGGATCAGCACGACGCGGGCCCACCCTGGAGTGGTCACCGCCTGAACCGCCCCGGCGCCACTGGCCGGTGCACCTTTGCGGCCATGCGCTGCGAGTGCGAGACGCAGGGCAAGGTAGCCGACCAGGATGTAGACCGTGCCACGACAGACCAGACCAAGTCGGCACACGGCGCGCAACCACACCCCGAGCGTTCCCTCCGGCGCCACCGAGGTGGCCTCGTCCGGTGCAGTTCCGGCGGTGCCGCCGGGTCGATCGACGTTCTGCAACCTACGCCTCGCCCCCACGATAAGTATGCCCCGGCTGAGGACGCTCGATGCCATCGACGAGCTTTGGAGGTAGCGGTGGCACCGATTGTCCCGAGCATCGAGATCGATCGCACGGGGGTTACGGGTTCGTGTAGATGTAGGCGATGTGCGGGTTGTTCATTCCGTTTCGAATCGATCTCGTATCGATGACGCCGAGGCGCGCGACGTTCATCTCGGTGAACACGACCCGGATATGTCGCCAAGGGTTGTTATCTCGTGTGGCGATCCCAGCGAGCTTGCGCCCGCCTCGAGGGCCTTCGCCACCTGCTCGCGGGCAGCGAAGAGGAGTACGTCGCCGGTCTTCAGCAGGTGTGGGGGGAACAGCTTGCTCGGCCATCACCGTCCAAACCGAGCAGCCGGGATCGCTCGACGAGGACCCTCACCACGAGACCCGCGGCCTTCATGTCGCCGGCTATAGCTCGGTCCCAGTACGCCGCCTGAAGTGCATCGAGCCGGTCCTGGGCGAGGGCGAGTGCATTACAGGAAGATCGACGGCCAAACCGCGGGTCATCGGCAATACAGTGCCGTTCCCGGTATTACAGTGCGCTTCTCCCCGGTCGGGCGGATCTTCGTAGCATGACCACTTTCATGCCCTCTGGGATTCTGCCGCCGGCTCGTTTGGATCCGCTGCGGATTGCCGCAGCCGCCTACCTGGCCCGCTACAAGGGCCAGTCCCGGATCCATACCGAATGCGATCTGCGCGCGTATCTGCGTTGGTGCGTC
>JBDTXT010000443.1:0-2898 GCA_040006035.1 Pseudonocardiales bacterium
AGGATCTGCCGGTCGGTGACCGACTCGATGTCACCGCCGGACTCGTCGCGGGCGGCCAGCGCCTGCTTCCACGAGGCGGGGTTGCCGATGCGGATGGCCGTCGCGATCGTCACGGGGGTGGCGAACACGTGGCCGGTCACGATGGGCGCCGCGCCGGCCGCTTGGAACCCTCGCATCCTCGGCAGGCCGCTGCCCGGGCGGGTGCGGTGGTACTCCTGGTAGCCGTGCCAGTAGGCGGTGATGTTGCCGGCATTTCCGACCGGCAGGCAGTGCACGTCCGGGGCGGCGCCGAGTGCGTCGACGACCTCGAAGGCTGCCGTCTTCTGGCCCTCGATCCGATAAGTGTTCACCGAGTTGACCAGCGAGACCGGGTAGTCGTCGGCCAACTCCCGGGCAACATCGAGGCACTCGTCGAAGCCGCCTTCGACCTGCACCAGCTTGGCGCCGTGCACCAGCGCCTGTGCCATCTTGCCGAGCGCGATCCTGCCGTGCGGCACGAGCACCGCGCAGGTCATGCCCGCCCTGGCGGCATAGGCCGCCGCGCTGGCACTGGTGTTGCCGGTCGAGGCGCAGATGACTGCGACCGAGCCTTCCTCCTTGGCCTTGCTGATGGCCAGGGTCATCCCACGGTCCTTGAAGGAGCCGGTGGGATTGGCCCCCTCGACCTTGAGGTGGACCTCGCAGCCGGTCCGCCGGGACAGCTCGGGGGCCGGCACCAGCGGGGTGCCGCCCTCCCGCAACGTCACGACCGGCGTGGCGGCCGTCACCGGGAGCCGGTCGCGGTACTCCTCGATGACACCTCGCCACGCCGTCATCGGGACACCATGCCCTCGACCCGCATGACGCTGGCCACTCCGCGGACGGCTGGCAGGCCACGCAGATCGTCGACCGTCGCCGACAAGGCGGCATCGGTTGCGATATGCGTGACCAGCACCAGCGAGGCGCTGTTGCCATGACCCTCCTGGCGAACTGTCCTGATGGACACCTCGTGGGCGGCGAACGCCTGGGCCACCGCCGCCAGCACACCTGGCTGGTCGGCGACCTGCAGGCTCACGTGGTACCTGGTCTGCGTCTCGCCCATGGGGCGGATCCGCAGGTCGGCGTAGGAGGACTCCCCGAATCCGCGAGCGCCGGTCAGCCGGTTGCGCGAAACGGCCACCAGGTCGCCGAGGATCGCGCTGGCGGTCGGCGCTCCGCCGGCACCCTGGCCGTAGAACATCAGTTCCCCGGAGGCCTCGCCCTCGACGAAGACCGCGTTGAAGGCGCCCCCCACCGCCGCCAGGGCGTGCGTACGCGGGATCATCGCCGGGTGCACGCGGACCCCGATGCTGCCGCCGGCGCTCTCGCAGATGGCCAGCAGTTTGACCACGCAGCCCATGGCCCTGGCGCTGGCCACGTCCGAGGCACTGACCTCGGTGATCCCCTCGCGGTGCACGTCGGCGACGGTGACCTGGCTGTGGAAGGCCAGGGAGGCCAGGATTGCGGCCTTGGCGGCCGCGTCGAACCCCTCGATGTCCGAGCTGGGATCGGCCTCGGCATAGCCCAGCGCCGTCGCCTCGTCGAGTGCCTCGGCGAAACCGGTGCCGGCCTCGTCCATTCTGGACAGTACGAAGTTGGTCGTACCGTTGACGATGCCGAGGACCCGGATGACCCGATCGCCGGCGAGTGACTCGCGCAGCGGCCGCAGCAGCGGGATGGCGCCGGCCACGGCCGCCTCGTAGTAGAGATCCGCGCCGTGCTCGCGCGCCGCAGCGTGCAGCGTCGCGCCGTCGGCCGCCAGCAACGCCTTGTTGGCAGTCACCACCGACTTGCCGGCCTTGAACGCCGACATCAGCAGCGATCGGGCCGGCTCGATCCCCCCGATGACCTCGACAACCACGTCGATGTCGTCGCGGATGATCAGGCCGGCCGCGTCGGTGGTCAGCAGGCCGGGATCCAGCGGCAGCTCCCGTCTGCGGTGCGGCCGGCGCACGGCGACCCCCGCCAACTCCAGTGGGGCGCCTACCCGGCTGGCGAGGTCGGCGCCGTTGGCATGCAGCAGCCGCACCACCTCGGACCCGACGACGCCGCAACCGAGGAGGGCGACGCGAACGCTCACCCGACGTCCAGCCGCAGCAGGTCCTCGTGGGTCTCGCGGCGTAGGATCTCGCGGGCCACCCCGTCGCGGACGGCGACGACCGGCGGGCGAGGCACGAGGTTGTAGTTGCTGGCCATCGAGCGGCAGTAGGCGCCCGTACCGGCCACCGCCAGCAGGTCGCCGGGTGCCAGATCGGCCGGCAGCCAAGCGTCGCGGACCACCACGTCGCCGGACTCGCAGTGCACCCCGACGACGCGTGCCAGCATGGGCGGCGCGTCGCTGGCCCGCGAAGCCAGCGCGCAGGAGTACTCGGCGCCGTAGAGCGCGGTGCGCACGTTATCGCTCATGCCGCCGTCGACGCTGACATAGGTACGCAGGCCGTCGACGTCCTTGATCGTGCCGACCTCGTACAGGGTGAGCGTGCCCGGGCCGGCGATCGCGCGCCCCGGCTCAACCGACATCCGGGGCACGGCCAGTGCCCCGGCTGCGCACTCCCGCTCGACGATGCCGCGCAAGGACTCGGCAACCTGCTTGGGGTCGAGCGGATCGTCCTCGGGGATGTAGGCGATGCCGAGCCCGCCACCGAGGATGACCTCCCGCAACTCGATGTCGTGCTCGTCGCGGATCGCCGCGAGCAGCGCGACCACCCGGTGCGCCGACACCTCGAAACCGGCGGTGTCGAAGATCTGCGAGCCGATGTGGCTGTGCAGGCCGGCCAGCTCCAGCGAGGGCAGCATCAGCACCCGCCGAACCGCTTCCAGGACAGCACCCGAGGCCATCGAGAACCCGAACTTCTGGTCCTCGTGCGCGGTGGCGATGTA
>JBDTXT010000444.1:0-2894 GCA_040006035.1 Pseudonocardiales bacterium
GTACGGCGCGTACGGGGTCGTCGCGGCGCTGCACGAGCGGGCCAGCACCGGTGTGGGCCGGGTGGTGCGCACCAGCCTGCTGGCGGCGATCGTCGGCGTGCACGCGTTCCAGGGCACCCGCTACACCGTGGCCGGCGAGGTACCGCGAGCCACCGGCGGGCACCACCCGTCCATCTGCCCGTACGGGCTGTTCCATGCCGCCGACGGTCCGGTGCAGATCGCGGTCGGCAGCGACGGGCTGTGGCGGCGCTTTGCCCCCGCGTTCGATCTCGAGCGCCCGGAGTGGGCGACGAACCCGATGCGCGTCGCCGACCGAGATGCCGTGATTGCGGCTGTCGACGCGGCATTCGCGGCCTATCCTGCGGCCGAGTTGCTCGCCCGGCTCGACGGGTTGGGGGTCCCGGCGGGCAAGGTCCGCGACCTGGCCGAGGTGTACGAGTGGGAGCAGACCCGCTCCCAGGGCCTGCTCGTCGACGTCGAGCACGCGGCCCTAGGACGAATTACCCTGCCCGGACCGCCCCTGCGCTTTGACGGCGGTGTCCCGCAGACCCACGCCGCCCCACCGACTCTTGATCAACACGGCGCCGCGATCCGTGCTTGGCTAGCGACGCCCGACCGTGGCAGGGACTAGTGGCGCCCACGATGGGGGAGCGGCTAGGGGTTACCACCGAGGGGTCGGCGTGCCACCACCACCCTGAGATCGGGGTGTAACCCCACAGACATTGCCCTGCCTGGCCGTCAGGCTGGTTGCATGGCGATCAGCACTCTGCAACCGGGTCCGCGCCGGCTCGACGCTGCGTCGCTGGCGCGGCTCGGTGGTCGGCGGCTGGCCACCGTCGCCGCGCTCGGCGCCGTCGCTGTCGCCGTCGCCGTATTCGTCGTCCAGTTGCGGAACGCTGATCTCGGCGCTCTGGTCGCCCACATCCAGCCGGGCTGGATCCTCGTCGCCGCAGCTGCGACGGGCATTTCGTTGCTCGCCGCCGCGCACAGCCTCACCGCGTTCGCTCCAGTACGGCTGCGGCCCGTCGACAACCTGCGCGCACAGCTCGCCATCTGCGGCCTGCGCATCGTTGCGCCGTCGGCCGTGAGCACACCCGCCATCTGGACCCGCTACCTCAATCGCTGCGGGCTCAGCACCGCCCAGTCGCTCGCCGTCGTCGGCACCGCGCAGACGGCACAGCTGCTGACGACGATTGCGGCAGTGAGCGCCTTGGCCCTCCTCGGCTCGAGCGGTATCGAGGTCCCGAGCCCGGTGCCGGTGGCGATCGGCGTCGTGGTGGTCATTGTCATCGTCGGGGTGGGTCGCGGAGTGCCCCCGGTCCGCCGTGCGCAGCGCGCCGCCGCACACGCCCTGGCTGTCGTGATGGCCCACCTACGGGAAAGCCCACTCGCGGTACTCACCGGATTCATCGCGTCGGCCGGGCTGACCGCCGCGCACATCACAGCTTTTGCCGCCTGCGTGGCGGCCGTCGGCGGCCACGCCTCGATCCTGGCTCTGACCGGGATCTACCTGGGCGCGGCCAGCGCGGGATCGTTGATCCCGACGCCCGGGGGCGTGGGTGCAGTCGAGGCGGCAATGATCGCCGGTTTGGCGAGCACCGGCATGGCCCCGGCCACCGCGGCCGCGGCCGCCCTGCTGACCAGACTGTTGACGGTCTGGCTGCTCGTGCCGCCCGGCTGGGTGGCGGCGCGCTCGATGCGGCGCCGCGGCCTGCTCTGAGCCGGTCTGCGATCAGCACCTCGGCGTTTGGGCGAACATTGCCGATGCCCGCGCCAACAGTCCTCAATAGCGTCAGGCCGGTGCGGGTGCTGATTGCGTTGGGTGGCAACGCCATGACCGCACCCGACGGCAGCGCCCGACCGGAGGATCAACGCGCCGCCATCACCGGCGCCATGCAGTCGGTGGCCGACATCGTCGTATCCGGGGCCGAGGTGGTGCTCACCCACGGCAACGGCCCCCAGGTCGGCAACTTGCTGGTCAAGAACGAGATTGCCGCCTCGGTCGTGCCGCCAGTGCCGCTGGACTGGTGTGGCGCCCAGACACAGGGAACGCTCGGCCTGCTCATCCTGGACGCCCTCGAGGCCGCGCTCGCCGCCCGCCGGCGCGGCGAGCACGTCGCCGCCCTGGTCTCGCGCACCCTCGTCGCGGCCGACGACCCGCACTTCGCGAAGCCCAGCAAGCCGATCGGCCGCTACCTGCCCGCCGACGAGGCCGGGGTGATGATCGAGCACGGGCAGACCTGGCAGGACCGCGGCGAGCAGGGGTGGCGTCGCGTCGTCGCCTCACCGGAGCCCATCGAATGCCTGGAGGTCGACGCGGCCCGCGTGCTGCTCGCCGCCGGTTACATTGTCGTCTGCGCGGGCGGCGGCGGAGTGCCGGTCGTCCGCATCGAGAACGGGGACCTGTCCAGCGTCGAGGCGGTCATCGACAAGGACCTCACCGCGGCGGTCCTGGCCGGCCAGCTCGGCGTCGACGTACTCGTCATCGCCACCGACGTCGACGCCGCCGTCGTCGGCTGGGGGACACCCGACGCCCGACCCATCGGCGCCATCGCGGTCAAGGAGCTGCGCGCGCTGGCCGCCCTCGGTCATTTTGCGGGTGGCAGCATGGGTCCGAAGGTCGACGCCGCGTGTCGCTTCGCCGAGGCAGGCGGCCGGTGCGTCATCACCTCCCTGAACCGCATCGCCGAGGCCCTGGGCGGTACCGCCGGCACGATCGTCACACCCTGATCCGTCAATCCGAGGAGAGTCTCAGTGCCCGATCCGATCGAGGTCCGCAAGGTCCCGCTGCACAACGTCACCGACGCCAGCGAACTGGTGAAGCTCATCGACGACGGCGTACTCGAGGCTGACCGCGTGATCGCCGTCATCGGCAAGACCGAGGGCAACGGCGG
>JBDTXT010000445.1:0-2893 GCA_040006035.1 Pseudonocardiales bacterium
CGCATCAAGCGGGTGGCCGAGCGCATCGTCGCCACCCGCCGCAACGGCAATGACGTCGTCGTCGTCGTGTCCGCGATGGGCGACACCACCGACGAACTGATCGACCTGGCCGAGCAGATAGTCCCCGTCCCCTCCGGGCGCGAGTTCGACATGCTGCTGACGGCCGGTGAGCGCATCTCGATGGCGCTGCTGGCGATGGCCATCAACTCCCTGGGCTACAAGGCCGAGTCGTTCACCGGGTCCCAGGCCGGTGTGATGACGACCTCCTCACACGGCCGGGCGCGCATCGTCAACATCACCCCGGGCCGGGTGCGCGACTCGGTCACCGCCGGCAACGTCGCCATCGTGGCCGGCTTCCAGGGCTTCTCCAAAGAGACCATGAACATCACGACGCTCGGCCGCGGCGGCTCCGACACCACGGCCGTGGCACTGGCTGCCGCCCTCGAGGCAGACATCTGCGAGATCTACACCGACGTCGACGGCGTCTACACCGCCGACCCGCGCATCGTCCCGAACGCGCGCCGGCTGGCCAAGGTCAGCTACGAGGAGATGCTCGAGCTGGCCGCGAGCGGGGCGAAGATCCTGCACCTGCGCAGCGTCGAGTACGGCCGCCGCTACGGCGTGCCCATCCACGTCCGCTCGTCGTTCTCGAACAACCCCGGCACGATCGTCGCCGGAAATTTGGAGGATCTTGCCGTGGAAGACGCGATCATCAGTGGCGTTGCGCACGACCGCAGCGAGGTCAAGGTCACCGTCGTCGGCGTGCCCGACAAGCCGGGCGAGGCAGCGGCCATCTTCAGCGAGCTCGCCGCCGCCGAGATCAACATCGACATGATCGTGCAGAACATCTCGACTGGCGGCACCGGGCGCACCGATGTGTCGTTCACGCTGCCGGCCTCCGACGGCGCAACCGCGCTAGCTGCGCTGAACAAGGTTCGCGCGACCGTGGGTTTCGAGGATCTGCTCTACGACGACCACGTGGGCAAGCTGTCGCTGGTCGGCGCTGGGATGCGCTCGCACCCCGGAGTCTCGGCGAAGTTCTTCACTGCCCTGGCCGACGCGGGGGTGAACGTCGAGATGATCTCGACCTCTGAGATCCGCATCTCCGTCGTGTGCCGCGACACCGACCTCGACGTCGCGGTGCGCGCCGTGCACGACGCCTTCGAGCTGGGCACCACCGAGGATCAGGCCACTGTTTATGGGGGGTCAGGACGTTGAGTAACCACAACCGCGATGAGCGCTCGCGCGAAGAGCCGGTCATCCCTCGCGACGAAGGAGCGAATGGCCCGAGTGTCCGCCCGAGCCTGCGAGTGGCGGGCCGCGAGGGACACCGATGACTCGGATAGGAATCGTCGGGGCTACCGGGCAGGTCGGCACCGTCATGCGGCAGATCCTGGCCGAGCGCTCGTTCCCGTTGAGCGAGATCCGCTACTTCGCCTCGGCCCGGTCGGCCGGCACCACGCTGCCGTGGGAGGGCGTCGACGTCCGGGTAGAGGACGCCGCCACTGCCGACCCGTCCGGCTTGGACATCGCGCTGTTCTCGGCGGGCGGCGCTACGTCGCGAGAGCTGGCACCGCACTTTGCCGCGGCCGGCGTCATGGTCATCGACAACTCGTCGGCCTGGCGGATGGACCCCGACGTGCCGCTGATCGTGTCCGAGGTCAACGGTGCCGAGATCGCCAACGCACGTAAGGGAATCATCGCCAACCCGAACTGCACGACGATGGCCGCGATGCCGGTGCTCGCGCCGCTGCACCGCGAGGCTGGCCTCGTCCGGTTGATCGTCTCGACCTATCAAGCCGTGTCCGGCGCCGGCCTGGCCGGCGTTGACGAGTTGGACAAGCAGCTGCGCCAGGGCGTCGACCGCGCAGCGGAACTGACCCACGACGGCTCGGCCGTCAGCTTTCCAGCGCCGGTGAAGTTCGCCCGGCCGGTCGCGTTCAACGTGCTGCCGCTGGCCGGCTCGATCGTCGACGACGGCACCTTTGAGACCGACGAGGAGCAGAAACTGCGCAATGAGTCGCGCAAGATCCTCGGCATCCCCGACCTGCGCGTCGCCGGCACCTGCGTGCGGGTGCCGGTGTTCACCGGCCACTCGCTCTCGATCAACGCCGAGTTCGCCCGGCCGCTGTCTGTTGCCCGCGCACTCGAACTGCTGGCGGCCGCCCCCGGCGTCGAGGTCACCGACATCCCCACGCCGCTGCTGGCCGCGGGTGCCGACCCGAGCTACGTCGGGCGGGTTCGGCAGGACCCCGGCGTCGACGGCGGCCGCGGGCTGACCCTCTTCGTCAGCAACGACAACTTGCGCAAAGGTGCGGCGCTCAACGCTGTTCAGATCGCCGAGTTGCTCCAGGCGCGGTGAACGTTCGGGTAATCAGACCCGGGCGTTCCATTCGAACGGCTCCATGTCGCGCAGCACGCGCCGCCGCCGATTTCGCGGCAGATGGTCTATGTACAAGATGCCCCGCAGATGATCAGTTTCGTGCTGCAGGCAGCGGGCGAAGAAGCCGGTACCGGTGATCTCTACGGGCGTGCCATTACGATCGACGCCGCGCACGGTGGCCAGCGACGGTCGGGCCAGCTCGTAATGGGGACCCGGCACCGACAGGCAGCCCTCGTCGTGTTCCTCGGGCTCGCCGCTCGTCTCGATCGCAGGGTTGATCACATGCCCGACGTGCCGCTTGCCGGCGGCATCGATGCAGTCGTAAACGAAAACTGCTAAGTCGACGCCGATCTGCGGTGCGGCCAGGCCCACGCCCTCGGCGACGGCCATCGAGGCGAACATGTCGTCGATCAGCTGAGACAACTCACGGTCAAACGACGTCACCGGCCGACAGGTCGCATGCAGGACGGGGTCGCCGGCGACCCTGATCAAACGCGCTGAACCTGCCAC
>JBDTXT010000446.1:0-2892 GCA_040006035.1 Pseudonocardiales bacterium
AGTATTCAGCACGATTTGCCCTTCTGCTGAAGCGAGTGTGCCCCGGTAGCACCGGCCTCACCTGACCCGAACGGATGAAAGGTCGAACCAGGCTGCATTGAATGCAGACTTGCATGAAGTGCAATATTCGGCCTACACTCCGCGCGTGCAGGAGACACAGGGCCGTCGGGATCGTAAGAAGAGCGACACGCGCGATGCGCTGCGCATCGCCGCGTTACGGCTCGCCCTCGAGCACGGCTACGACAACGTGACCATCGAGGCGATCACCGAGGCGGCCGACGTATCCGTCCGGACCTTCTTCAACTATTTCGACAGCAAGGAGGACGCGGTCCTCGGACTCGGGTACGACGGCGGGGCCGGTGTCGCTGACGCGCTCGCCGGCCGGCCGGCCGGCGAAGCACCCGTGGTGGCACTGCGGGCCGCCTTCCTCGAGATGGCCGCCAACTTGGCCGAACGGCAGCCGCTGTGGGGGCAGCGGATGGCACTCGTGCGTGCCAATCCGCAGCTGTTGCCGCGATTGATCTCCTCCTTCGCAGCCTTCGAACGCCGCATCGCAGAGGGCATCGCGGCCAGGACCGGATGCGACGTGGAAACCGATCTCTATCCCAGCGTCGTGGCTGCGGCTGCCGCCGGAGCGATGCGCGTTGCGATGGCGCAGTGTCGCTTCCGAGCGGACGAAGTCACCCTCACCGAATTCCTGAGCTCGGCCTTCGACGTGCTTGTTCGAGGCTTGACCCCGCCGGAAGCCTCTACGAAGACAGGGCCTACCACGTGTTGATGCGCGTGCTTCGAACCTATCTGCGGCCCTACCGGCGGACGCTGGGCATCGTGGTGCTCCTGCAGTTGATGATGACGACCGCGACGCTCTACCTGCCGACGCTCAACGCCGACATCATCGACAACGGCGTGGTCAAGGGCGACACCCACTACATCATGCGGGTGGGCGCGGTCATGCTCGCCGTCGCCCTGGCGCAGATCGCCTGCGCGATTCCGGCCGTCTACTTCGGGGCGCGCACGTCGATGGCAATGGGCCGCGACCTGCGGGCATCGGTGTTCGACCACGTGCAGTCCTTCTCGGCCCGCGAGGTCGGCCAGTTCGGCACGCCGTCACTGATCACCCGCACGACAAACGATGTGCAGCAGGTGATGATGCTGACGCTGATGGGGTTCACGATGATGGTGTCGGCGCCCATCATGGCGATCGGGGGCATCTTCATGGCCCTCAACCAGGATGTGCCGCTGTCCTCGCTGCTGCTCGTCGTCGTACCCGTGCTCTCGGTCGTCATCACCCTGGTCATCTCGAAGATGAGACCGCTGTTTCTCCTTACGCAGCAGCGGATCGACCGGATCAACAAGGTTCTGCGGGAGCAGATCACCGGTGTCCGGGTGGTGCGCGCGTTCGTCCGCGACCGGCACGAGCAGGAACGGTTCGGCGGTGCCAACTCCGACCTTTTCGAAGTCTCGGTCGGAGCCGGGCGGTTGATGGCGCTGATGTTCCCGCTCGTCATGCTGGTGTTCAACATCTCGAGCGTCGCCGTGTTGTGGTTCGGCGGTCACCGCATCGAGAGCGGCTCGATGAAGGTGGGCGCGCTCACGGCCTTCCTGAGCTACCTCATGCAGATCCTCATGTCGGTGATGATGGCGACGTTCATGTTCATGATGGTGCCGCGCGCCGAGGTCTGCGCCGAGCGGATCGTCGAGGTGTTCGACACCCAATCCAGCGTGCAGGAGCCGGCCGAGCCGGTCCTGTTGACCGTCATGCACGGCCATCTCGAATTGCGCGGTGTCGAGTTCAGATACCCCGGAGCCGAGGAGCCGGTCCTGCGAGCGGTAGATCTCGTGGCCCGGCCCGGGGAGACCACCGCTGTCATCGGTAGCACGGGCAGTGGCAAGTCGACGCTGCTCAACCTGGTGCCGCGGTTGATGGACGTCACCGGTGGCCAGGTGCTCGTCGACGGTGTCGACGTCCGCCGGCTCGATCGGACCCTGCTCTCGCAGGCCGTCGCTTTCGTGCCGCAGCGGCCCTATCTGTTCTCCGGCACCGTCGCGAGCAACCTGCGCTACGGCAAACCCGAAGCCACCGATGCCGAGCTCTGGCACGCGCTCGAGACCGCGCAGGCGCGCAGCTTCGTCGAGCGGATGCCGGACGGTTTGGACTCCGCCATCGCGCAAGGCGGCACCAATGTCTCGGGCGGCCAGCGGCAGCGGCTCGCAATCGCCAGGGCACTCGTACGCCGCCCAGAGATCTATCTGTTCGACGACTCCTTCTCTGCTCTCGACTACGCGACCGACGCGGCATTGCGTGCCGCTCTCGCGGAGGAGACCGCTGATGCGACGGTCGTGATCGTCGCCCAGCGGGTCAGCACGATCAGGAATGCGGACCGGATCGTCGTACTCGACGAAGGTCTGGTCGTCGGGACGGGGACGCACACCGACCTGATGGCGACCAACGAGACCTACCGCGAGATAGTGCTGTCGCAGCTGACCGAAGAGGAGGCGGCATGACCGCGCCGCCGCCGACCTCACCCTCGCCAGAGAAGGCCGCACCCAAGCGGATGCCGGGGCCGGGCCCGGCCGGCATGGGCCGGGGGCCGGCCGCCTTCCTCGGCGGGATGTCGGCGGAGAAGGCACTGGACTTCCGCGGCTCCAGCCGGCGCCTGCTCCGGATGCTGCGGCCGCAGCGCCCGCTGGTTGCGGCGATCCTCCTGCTGGGCACGACCAGCGTCACCTTGTCGGTGCTGGCTCCGCGCCTGCTCGGCCGGGCGACCGACTTCATCTTCGCCGGCTTCCTCGGTACCCGCGCGCCGACCGAGAGCAGCTCGGCTGTCGTGCGCAATGCCAACACGACGCCCGGACGCGGCATCGATTTCGGGCGGGTCGGGCACGTGCTGC
>JBDTXT010000447.1:0-2878 GCA_040006035.1 Pseudonocardiales bacterium
TCGTCCTCGGGCACCGGCGGCTTGCCCGTGTCGCCGACTGCGAACTGGGTCGCCGCCTTGGCCGCGTCGTCGAAGGCGTAGCGCAGTGGGTTGGACAGCACAGCCACCGTGCCCAGGCTGATCTCGGCACCGGGGACACCGACGACGCGCACGATGCCGTCGACGATCTCCAGGTCGTCGGGGTTGGCCTCGAGGGCGTCCGCGGCGATCTTCAGTGCCTTGGCCCGGGCGGCCCGGGCGGCCAGCATGATCGCCGAGCCGCTCATCACTGCGGCGCGCGAGGCGAACGTCCCGACTGCGTAGCCGAAACGCCGGGTGTCGCCGGTGACGACCTCGATGTCGGACATCGCGACGCCTAACTCGTCGGCCACGATCTGAGCGAACACCGTCTGATGACCCTGCCCCTGGGAGGTCAGGCCGGTCGCGACTTTGACCTTGCCCGAAGGTTCGACGATGACGTGGCCGCCCTCGTAGGGCCCGACGCCAGTGCCCTCGACATAACACCCGAGGCCGATGCCGATCCGCCTGCCCTCAGCTCGCGCCGTATCGCGGACCGCTTCGAACTCGTCCCACCCGACCAGCTTCTTGAGCTTCTGCAGCGACGTCGGGTAGTCGCCGGAGTCATAAATCAGCGGCCTTCCGTCCTGGAACACCAGGCCGTGGTCGTAAGGCATCTCGTCCGGCCGGATGAAGTTGCGCTCGCGCACCACCGTGCGGTCGATGCCGAGCTCGGCGGCGATGGCGTCCATCGTGCGTTCCATGACGAAGACGCCCTGCGGCCGCCCCGCGCCGCGGTACGGGGTGACGATCACGGTGTTCGTGTAGAGCGAGTCGAACTCGACGCGGTAGGCGCCCGGCTTGTACGGCCCGACCAGCTGGGTCGAGGTGATGATCGGGACGATCAGGCCGTACGGCGTGTAGGCACCGTGGTCATGCCAGAACCGCACATCCAGGCCGAGCAGGTGCCCATCGTCGTCGAAGCCGACCCGGACGTGGTGCTGCTGCGCGCGCTCGTGAGCGCTGGAGATGAAGTGCTCGCGGCGGTCCTCGGTGAATTTGACCGGCTGGCCGAGCAGTTGCGCCGACCACGGCACCAGCACCTCCTCGGGCCACGGGTGCATGATCTTCACGCCGAAGCCGCCGCCGACGTCGGGCGTGATCACATCGACGTCGACGAGCGCGAGGCCCAGCTTCGCCGCGACTGCGGCCCGAACGCCGGTGGAGGTCTGCGTCGAGGTCCACAGCCGCAATCGGTGCGACTCCGGATCCCAACGGGCCAGCACGCCGCGGCCCTCCATCGGCGTCGAGGCTGATCGCTCTATGAACAGGTCGAACTCGAGGACATGCGGTGCATCGCGCAGCGCGGCTTCCACGTCGCCGACGCTCTGCATCATGTTGGCCGCGACATTGCCGGGAACATCTTTGTGCACAAGGTGTTGCGCCGCCCGAGCCGCATCGATGCCGACGACTGCGGGCAGCGGCCGGTAGCTGACCAGGATCCGCTCGGCCGCGTCCTCGGCCAGGTAGCGATCCCGGGCGACCACCATGACGATCGGCTCACCGACGTGGTTCACGACGTCGCGCGCCAGTGCGTACTGGGTGCGTCCATGAGTCAACGACGGGTGCGGGATCAGCAGCGGCAGCGGCTCGGCCAGCCGATCGGGCAGGTCCTCGTAGGTGTAGATGGCGACCAAGCCTTCGACGTCCAGCGCACCGGTGACGTCGATGTCCACGATCTCGGCGTGGGCGTGCGGGCTGCGCACGAACGCCGCAGCGAGCGCGTCGTGGCCGAGGTCGTCAAGATAAGCGCCGTGGCCACGCACCAAGCGGTCGTCCTCGACGCGAACGATCGGCTGGCCGAACATTTTGCTCATGTTGCGGCCCGCTCGCGCTCGATCTCGGCCGCGCGCAGCACTGACCGGACGATGTTCTGGTAGCCGGTGCAGCGGCACAGGTTGCCGCCGATGATCTCGCGGGCGTCGTCCTCGGTCGGGTCCGGATTCGCGAGCAGCCCGGCGGTGATCGTGGTGAGGAAGCCGGGAGTGCAGAAGCCGCACTGCAGGCCGTGGCAGTCCGCGAAGGCCTGCTGCACCTGTGACAGCGTGCCGTCGCCCTCGGTCAGCCCTTCGACCGTCGTGATCGCACCACCGTCGACCGACACGGCCAGCAGTAGGCAGGAGCGCATCGGCGTGCCGTCGATCAGGACGGTGCACGCACCGCACACGCCGTGCTCGCAGCCGACGTGGGTGCCGGTCAGTTTCAGGTCGTGCCGGATGCAGTCCGACAGCAGCCGGCGCGCGGGCACCCGCACATCGCGGGCGGCGCCGTTCACGATCAGCCGCACGTCGTGCAATTCCTCCTCAGCCATTGGCGCTGCGCTCCTGAGCATTCGCACGTGCCTCGCACAACGCGCGTTCGGTGAGCACCCCGGCCAGGTGGCGCCGGTAGTCCGCGGTGGCATGGATGTCCGGCTCCGGGTCGACCTGCTCGCGGGCAATTGCCGCAGCTGCGGCGAAGTCGTCGCCGGCCTCGGACAGATCGAGTACGAGCGGAGTGGGGGCGACGGACAGGTACGCGGTTTGCGCCGTGCTGAGCGCGCCGTCGCCGTCGAGTTCGACCAGCGCACCGACACCGCACACCGCGTAGTCGCCGTGGCGACGCGACACCTCGACGAACGCGGTACCCGCCCGCGGACCCAGCACCGGGAAGCTGGCTTCGACGGCCAGCTCCCCGGGCGCCACAGCGGATTCGAGCGGGCCGAGGAAGAAGTCGTCGGCAGGAACGTCGCGCTGCGCGAACTCGCTCGCCACCCGGACGGATCCACCGAGCAGCGCCAGCACGGCGGTCATCTCCCCGGACGGGTCGGCGTGCACGATGC
>JBDTXT010000448.1:0-2876 GCA_040006035.1 Pseudonocardiales bacterium
ACGACGTGCTCAACGCGTGGGCAATGACCGTCGTGCTGGGGGGCGTGCTGCTCGCGCTGTTCGGCGCCGGCATCCTGCCGTACCTGCTGATCCAGGCGGTGTTCGGCTTCGCACTGCTCGAAGCCGTCAACTACATCGAGCACTACGGCCTGAAGCGCCAGCAGTTGTCGAACGGCCGCTGGGAGCGCGTCAACCCGCGGCACAGCTGGAACAACAACAACATCGCCACGAACCTGTTCCTCTATCACCTGCAGCGGCACAGCGACCACCACGCGAACCCGACGCGGCGCTACCAGGCGCTGCGGCACTTCGAGGAGTCGCCGCAGTTGCCTAGTGGCTACGCCACGATGATCGTGCTGGCGTACTTCCCGCCGCTGTGGCGGCACGTGATGGATCGTCGCGTGCTCGCGCACTACGGCGACGATGTGAAACAGGCCAACATCCAGCCGTCGAAGCACGACAAGGTTCTCGCCCGCTATGGCGTCCCGAGTGCCGGCAACGTGAGAAGCTCGGCGGCGTGAGTACGTACAGGTGCGAGGTCTGCGACTACGTCTACGACGAGGCCACGGGCGACCCGCGCGAGGGATTCCCGCCGGGTACACCGTGGGCGTCGATCCCGGATGACTGGTGCTGCCCGGACTGTGGCGTGCGCGAGAAGCTCGACTTTGTCGCGCTCGAGGCGCTCAGCGGCGGCCCGGCGCAGGCCTGACGCCGTGACGTCGACAGGTGGACGAGTCCCCTACCCCGAGGCGGCACGTTCGCTGCTGCACGACACGATCGTGACTGCTGTCGACGACCTGGTCCGATCGCGGGGTTGGTCGGCCACCACGATGTCCGACGTCGCCGCCGCGGCCGGGGTCAGCCGGCAGACCGTCTACAACGAGTTCGGGTCCCGCCGCACACTTGTCGAGGCCTACGTCCTGCGCGAGATCGAGGCGCTCATCGCCGGCGTCGAAGACGCCGTGCGCGCCTCTCATGACGACGCACGGGGCGCCATGGATGCGGCCTTCGGCCTGTTCCTCAAGCTGGCGTCGGACGAGCCCCTGGTTCAGGTGATCGTGGCCGACGCCGAGGGCGGCGAGCTGATCCGGCTGCTCACCGGCCTCGGCCGGCAGGTTGCTGCCGAGCGCATCGGCCGGCTGATCGTCGAGGTGTGGCCGCAGGTGTCGGTCGCCGACGCCGGGTTGATCGCCGAGTCGATGGCGCGCTTGGCCATCAGCCACGCCCTGCTGCCTACGTCGGACCCGGAGGACACCGCCGCAGCCGTGACCCGCCTGGTCGGGCCGTTCATCGACGAGATCTTGGGCACCTGATCCAGCGCGAGTGCGGCAGCCCAAGGTGCGCAGCGGGCCGGTCCCTGAGGTAGGCACGGCAGAATCGATTCAGTGAGCGCCGAACAAGTCACAATCCGCCCCGCCTTGGCCGCCGACGTCGATGCGATCACCGCGATCCATGCCGCAGCACGCAACGCGTACTACGCCGCCGGTGGACAGCCCGCGCCGGGTAGTGCGGACTCCCTCCGACCGGCGTGGGCGACGGCGCAGTCCTTGGCAGCGCCGCATGCCCTGATCTGTGCCGAAGTGGCCGGCCGAGTCGTGGGCTTGGCGGCGATGAACCGGTCCAGCATCAGGCCCATGCAACCTGCCGGCAGCTTGTTCGAACTGCATGCGCTGCACGTCGACCCGCAACATTGGGGCTGCGGCGTGGGCGATCGGATGCACACCGAGTTCTTGCAGCACCTCCGGCGCGGAGGCTTCAACGCAGGCGTCCTGGACGTCTGGGACGGTAACGAGCGAGCGCGCCGGTTCTACCAGCGGCGCGGCTGGACATTTGACGGTCGTTCGCGTCCGGGACCGCGGGACTCGCAGTACCTTGGGATGACGCTGCCGGCCCAAGACGCCGTGATCCTCTAGCGGTCGCTGTCGCATTTCGCCGCAACCGCTAGATGATCACGTGGAGTCGGGCTGACGGGAGTGGGGCTGAGCCCAGCGGCACTCAGAGTGTGAGCTGCAGGATCGCCCGGTCGTGCACCGTGATCTCGACCTTCGCGATCTCGTCGCGGCGAAGCGAGACACCGCCAGGGAAGTGGATGTCCTTGCCCGGGACCAACTTCCAGCTCCCCGCCTCATGCGCGACGTTGTGCTTGTCGAGCACAACGAGCGTGTAGTCGACGCCCGGCGTGCCCGACGCGTAGTAGTGGCAGACAAGATCGATCTTGGTGCCCCAGCTGACGCTGGTGAGGACGGCCGTTGCCTGTACGGGAGTGTCGAACAGCGCAGTCATGGCCTGAGGCCGCGGGGCCGGCGGCTGGGAATGCGACGGCGGCCACACCGCGACGGCGAGCGCGACGAGGCACGCGGCCGCCAGCCCCGCCACGGCGCTGGTCAACCGACGGCGGCGGCGCCGTTCGAACCGGGCGCGATGCAGAAGGCCGGGCAGCAGGGTGGCGGGCGGGTCCTCGACCGCATCGCTGTACGCACTGGCCGGCACTGGGGCCAGCAGCGCCGGCAACGGAGCCAGTTCGCGCACCCGCTCGGTGCATGCCTCGCACGTCACCAGGTGCTGCTCGAACGCCGCCCGCTCGTCAGCGGCGAGGGTGCCGAGAACGTAGGGCCCGTCGTCGTAGGTGAACGGGTCAACCGTGCTCACAGCACACCTCCCATCTCTTCGAGCGCAAGGCGCAGTGCGCGCAATGCGTAGTGGGTGCGGGACTTGATCGTGCCGGGCGGGACTCCGATCGCCGCCGATGCCTGGGCCACAGAAGCGCCGCGCAGATAGCACTCGAGCAGCACCTCGCGATGTTCCAGCGAAAGTGTGCGCATCGCCGCGGTCACCAGCTGGTGATCAATCGCACGGTCGGTGCCGTCGGACACGGG
>JBDTXT010000449.1:0-2850 GCA_040006035.1 Pseudonocardiales bacterium
ACCGTCTCCGACGCGCTGCTGCAGCTCGGCTACTCCACGGCTGATTTCACCTCGGTGTCGCGGGCCAAACGACTTTCCCTCGGCGCCACCCAGATCACCTTGCGCACCCCGCGGCTCGTCACGGTGATCCACGACGGCAAGACGCAGCAGGTGACCACCACCGAAGCCACCGTGGGCCGCCTGCTCAGCGATCTCGGCATCGCCTACAGCGCGACGGACCGGCTCTCCGCTGACCCAAACTCTCCGATCACGCCCGACCAGAGAATCGTCATCGGCCGGGTCAAGAAGGCAACTGTCACGGCAACTGCCGCGCTGCCCTTCCCGATCAAGAAGAGCGAGGACGCGACGCTCGAGGTCGGCTTGACCCGGATCATCACGCCAGGCCAGGACGGCACAGCGCAGATCACCTATTCCGTCGTCTGGGTCGACGGCAAGCTTGTCGGCAAGACTCCGATCAAGACCGTCGTGCTCACTGCACCGACTACGCAGGTGATGAAGGTCGGCACGAAGCCGAAGACGACGCCGGTCATCAACGTCACCCCCGGCTCGGCCCAGGCCATCGCGAAGACGCTGGCCGCGGCCCGTGGCTGGGGCGACGATCAATTCGCCTGCCTGGTACAGATCTGGGATCACGAGAGTGGCTGGCGGGTCAACGCCTCGAACCCCAGCGGTGCCTATGGCATCCCACAGGCGCTGCCCGGCTCGAAGATGGCCACGGCCGGCCCGAACTGGGAGACCGACGCCGCTACCCAGATCACCTGGGGTCTGGGCTACATCGGCGGGCGTTACGTCGACCCGTGCGGCGCGTGGTCGTTCTGGCAGGCCCACAGCTGGTACTGACAGACTCCAGGCCGTGACCTCGGCGCTGCTCGGCCCCGTCGAGATCAGGTCACTGGCCGACGAGCTGGGGTTTCGCCCGCGAAAGATGCTCGGGCAGAACTTCCTGCATGACGCCAACACGATCCGTCGCATCGTGCGCACCGCCGACCTCTCCTCTGATGACGTGGTGCTCGAGGTCGGACCGGGACTTGGTTCGTTGACCCTCGGCCTGCTCGACGCAGGTCATCGCGTCACGGCGGTCGAGATCGATCCGGTGCTGGCCGGCGCCCTGCCGCACACGGTGCAGGCTCATCTGCCTGCGGCCGCGCTCACCGTCGTCACCGCGGATGCTCTTCGGTTGCGGGCGCTCCCCGGTACGGCGCCGACCGCGCTGGTCGCGAACCTGCCGTACAACGTCGCAGTGCCCGTCGTGCTGCATCTGCTCGAGACGTTCCCGTCACTGCGCAGCGGGCTCGTACTGGTTCAGGCCGAAGTGGCCGACCGGCTCGCGGCCGGGCCCGGTTCCAAGGTCTACGGCGTGCCCAGTGTCAAGGCTGCCTGGTACGCGCGAGCGTCCCGGGCCGGCGGGGTGTCGCGAGCGGTGTTCTGGCCGGTGCCCAACGTCGACTCCGGGCTGGTCCGGCTGGTGCGGCACCCGCCGCCCGCGGTCGACGTTGCGCGCGCCGATGTGTTCGCCGTCATCGATGCCGCCTTCGCGCAGCGGCGCAAGATGCTGCGCTCCGCCCTGGCCGGCTGGGCCGGTTCGCCGGCAGCCGCGGTAGCGGTTCTCGAGGCGGCCGGCGTCGAGCCGACCGCGCGCGGCGAGACCCTCGACGTCACCGCCTTCGCCCGGATCGCCTTGTCACTTTCCGCCACCGAATCGGGGCGCTGAAGGGTGCGAAGCGGGGGTGTTCGCAGACGGACGGTTCCGCTGGGTGCCACAGCGGGGCAGACTCGGTCCATGGCCGAGTACGAGCACGTCACTGTAGAGCGTTCGGGCGACTTCGCGACCGTCACCATGAACAATCCGGACCGGCGCAACGCGCTGTCGCGTGCGCACATGCACGAACTGATCCGCGCGTTCACCGAGGTCGGCGACAGCGATGCGCTCGGTGTCGTCCTCGCCGCGAACGGCCCGGTGTTCTGCGCCGGCCACGATTTCGCCGACGTGGCCGAGCAGGATCATGCGACGGTGCGTTCGTTGCTGTTGACATGCACCGAGCTCATGAACCTCGTGCAACAGATTCCGCAGCCCGTGGTGGCGCGAGTGCACGCACTCGCGACAGCAGCCGGCTGCCAACTGGTGGCCAGCGCCGACCTGGCGGTGGCCGCGCAATCGGCGGGCTTCTGCTTGCCCGGCGGCAGGGGCGGCTGGTTCTGCCACACTCCCTCCGTCGCGGTGGCCCGCACCATCGGGCGCAAGCGCGCTTTCGAGATGGCCGTGTCGGGTGATGTCGTGGACGCCGAGACGGCGGCCGACTGGGGCCTGGTCAACCGGGTGGTACCCGACGCCCAGCTCGACTCGGCGGTGCAGGACATGCTCGAACGGGTCACGCGGGGCAGCGCAGAGAGCAAAGGACTGGGCAAGCAGGCGTTCTACGCGCAGATCGACCTCGACCAGCCCAAGGCCTACGCCTACGCCGTCGAGGTGATGGCAGCCGCGAGCCAGCTACCTGATGCGGTCGAGGGTATGAATGCCTTTCTGGCCAAACGCAAACCCGTCTGGCGCCGCGGTCGCTAAGACCGGCCGGCGAACAGGCTGGTGACCGAGCCGTCCTCGAAGACGGCCCGGATGGCCTGAGCCAGCAGCGGTGCGATCGAGAGCACGGTGAGCTTGTCGAAATCCTGCTCCGGGCGCACCGGCAACGTGTTGGTGACGATCACTTCCCGGATCCGGCTGTTCTTCAGCCGGTCGGTGGCTGGTGCCGAGAAGATGCCGTGCGTGGCTGCGACCACGACGTCGGTGGCGCCGGACTCGAAGAGCAGGTCGGCGGCCTTGGTGATCGAGCCGCCGGTGTCGATCATGTCGTC
>JBDTXT010000450.1:0-2833 GCA_040006035.1 Pseudonocardiales bacterium
GCGATCGCCCACGGGACGTCGTTGTTCACCATGAGCACCGCGGAGATCGCCCCGGTCGCCGCGACGACGGATCCGGCGGACAGGTCGATGTGTCCGGAGATGATGATCAAGATTATGCCGAGGGCGAGGATCAGGATGTAGCTGTTCTGCACGATGATGTTCGACAGGTTCTGCGGTTGCAGCAGTTGCCCGTCCGTGAGCACCGAGAACAGCGCGATGATGAGGCCGAAGGCGATGTAGATGCCGCTCTGGCGCAGGTTGCGGGGCATGAACGCCGACAGCCCGCCCGCAACGCCGGGACCCGGCGTGATGTTCTCGTCCGGGACCGGCACGGTGACGGACTGCAGGTCGGTGCTGGCCATCGCCTACTCCTGTTCCTTGGTCATGAGATGCATGAGCCGTTCCTGGGTGGCCTCGGCACGGGAAATCTCACCGGTGATGCGGCCCGCCGCCAGCGCGTAGATCCGGTCGCACAGCCCGAGCAGCTCAGGCAGCTCGGAGGAGATGACGAGGACCGCTTTCCCCTCGTCGGCCAGCCTGTTGATGATCGTGTAGATCTCGTACTTGGCGCCTACGTCGATGCCGCGGGTGGGCTCGTCGAGGATCAGCACGTCGGGATTCGTGAAGATCCACTTGGAGAGCACCACCTTCTGCTGGTTGCCCCCGCTCAGTTTCCCGGTGACGGACAACACGCTGGGTGCCTTAATGTTCATGCTCGTGCGGAACTGGTTCGCGGTCTCGAACTCCTTGTTGTCGTCGACCCAGCCCCGCCGTGTCAGCTTCCGCAGCCCGGCCGCGGAGATGTTCCGCTTGATGTCGTCGATCTGGTTGAGGCCGAAGCGCTTGCGGTCCTCCGTCGCGTACGCGATGCCGTGACGGATCGCGTCGCCGACCGTTCTCAGCTCGATCTGCGTGCCGTCCTTGTAGAGCCTGCCGGTGATGTTGATGCCCCAGCTCCGGCCGAAGACGCTCATCGCGAGCTCGGTGCGACCGGCGCCCATCAGGCCGGCAATGCCGACGATCTCGCCGGCGCGCAGGGTGAGGTTGGCGCCCTTCACCACGATCCGGCCGTGCTGGACCGGGCTGTGCACGGTCCAGTCCTCGATGCGGAGCACCTCGACGCCCACCGTCGACTCGTGTGGCGGGAACCGGTGATCGAGGTCGCGGCCGACCATCAGCGAGATGATGCGTTCCTCGGTCACCTCGTCGCGCCTCATGTCGAGCGTCTCGATGGTGTGTCCGTCCCGGATGATCGTCGTGGAATCGGCGATCGCGGATATCTCGTTGAGCTTGTGCGAAATGATCACGCAGGTGATGCCGGCGGCCCGCAGCTCACGCAGCAGGTCGAGCAGGTGCGGGCCGCGTAACGCAGTGAGTCGTGCCGCTTCCCGCCGGCGGCGAGCGCCGGCGCCAGCCGGTAGGTGTCCGCGTACACCGACACCAGCGCGTCGACCGCCTCGGGGGCGACCGCGTCCACGGACTCCACGAGGTCGTTCACGCCGTAGGCGTTCACCGAGACGCCGAGTTTCAGCTCGGCCTCCACCTTGTCGCCCTCGGTCACCGCGACGTCCCGCATGTTGTCGCCGAACCGAGCCAGCCGCAGCGTGTCGAGCCGGGCGAGTCCCCGCGCCGCCCGCACCCACGAGTCGATGCGCCCGCGCAGCACCGGATCGGCGGCGTGCCCGGCCACGGTCTTGCGGGCCACCCCCAGCCGGGTCTGGATGTAGCCGAACTCGCGGTCCCCGTGCGCCGCCTGGTTCAGGTTCATGAAGTCCATGTCGATGGACTGCCAGGGCAGCGCCTCGTTGAGCTGGGTGTGCAGGTGCAGCATCGGCTTGCGCAGCGCGTCCAGCCCGCCGATCCACATCTTGGCCGGCGAGAAGGTGTGCATCCAGGCGATCACGCCGATGCAGTCCGGTGCGGCGTTGGCCTCCTGCATCACTCGTCGGATCGCGGCGGAGTCGGTGAGGACCGGCTTGCCGACGATCTCCGCCGCGATCTGTCCCGACCCCTGCAGCAGTTGCTGGATCTGCAGGGATTGCGCGGCGACCTGGTCGAGGGTGTCGGCACCGTAGAGGTGCTGGCTGCCGGTGAGGAACCAGACCTGCGGCTTGGGTCCGTCCGATGTCGTCGTCATGGTTCAGCCCCTGTCCGTAGACGTTCTGGTACCGGTCGTGGAGGGAATTCGACGTCGCCTTGACCGATCGGCAGCGGCTCGCCGAGCTGGCGGGCGATGTGGACGGTCCGAGCCACGTCCTCGCACAGGACGGCGGCCTTGACCGCGGCCCAGGCGCTGGCCCAGGCGCTGGCCCAGGCGCCGGCCCAGGCGCTGGCGCCGGCGCCGATGGTGAAGACACCATGCTTGCGCATCAGCACCGCGGGCGACCGGTGACCGGTGAGCGACGCGACGATGCCCCGACCGATGGAGTCGTCGCCGATCAAAGCGATCGGGCCGACCGGCACCTCGCCGCCGAACTCGTCGGCCATCATCGTCAGCACGCACGGGACGCCGGACGGCTTGCAGCTCGTGTCCCGGTACCCGGGCGGAGACGTTCCCGGCCGGGTATACGACCAGATCGTCGCCGGGCAGCTCGGCGTGCGGTCGTCACGAAATCGGCGAAGCGGGGGTCGAGCTCGGCGAGGAAATCCCGGGTCGGGTACGCGCCGTCCTGCAGGATGCCCTTGTATCCAGCGGTGCAGGCGTTACAGACGTACCAGCCGGTGAGCTGCCAGACGATCCAGTCGGCCGCCTCCACCCAGCGCTCCATCCGGGCGTACAGCTCGGGGTCCTCATCGAGGAGCTGCAGACCCTTGGCGAACTCCCGCTCCGAGG
>JBDTXT010000451.1:0-2826 GCA_040006035.1 Pseudonocardiales bacterium
CTGCCGGCAATGACGGCACCGCCCACCAGGTCGGCCTGGCCGATACCGCGACGGGCGGCGCACTGCGTGCAGACGGTGAGCGTGCCGGCGGCCAGGACCGCGTCGCGCAGATCCGCCAGCGGTGCCGAGTGCGGCAGGTCGAACGCCTCAGCGCGACCGGGCACCGCCAGCCAGCTGGCCTCGCCGGTCAGCCACAGCGACACGGCCGCACCGGCGGCCAGTGCGATGGCCGACACGGTAAAGGCCTGGGCGCAGCGCTCGGGAGCCTCGACACCGGCAGTGCATTTCACGACGAGCTTGCGCAGGTTGGCGGTGGTCATACCGATATCCTGCCGGTCATGGAAACGACGTATCTCGTCATCCTGGGCCTGATGTTCCTCGCGATCGCCGGGATGTCGTTCTACGTCCTGCGCAAGCTGTTCGCCCCGCAGTGAGCGAGCCGACGCCTGACACCGCTGATCTGCGGGCGGGCGCACCGATTCACGACAACCTGCTCGCGCTGCTGCCGCTCGTCGGCGTCTGGCGCGGCGCCGGGAGCGGGGTTGTCGCCTCGTCCGGCGCGCAGTTCGCCTACGGCCAGCAGATCAGCTTCGTCCACGACGGGCGGCCGTTCCTCGCCTACCAGTCGCGCACCTGGCTGCGCGACGCCGGCGGCGGCGTGATCCGCCAGGCCTGGCGCGAGTCGGGGTTCTGGCGGCCGGGCGCTGGGCAAGACGACATCGAGGTCGTGCTGGCCTCCAACACCGGCCAAGCGTTGCTGTTCACCGGCCAGGCGGCAGATCTGCGCTGGGAGTTGGCCACCGTAGCGGCGCTCCCGGCACCCACCGCCAAGCCCGTCGACGGCGAGCGGCGGCTCTACGCACTGCTCGAGGGCGAACTGGTCTACGCGAGCGAGCTCGCCCCGGCTGGGCAGCCCTACGCCGCACACCTGAACGCCCGGCTCGCCCGGACCTGATCAGGCCAGTGCGGGCAGCGAAGCGTCCGGGTCGATGACCACACCGAGGGCGCGCACCGTGTGGTCGATGACCAGCCACACCTGCTCGGTCAGCGCGGCCGTCAGCTCGTCACGCGGCACGTCGTGGTGCTCGAGCCACCACGTGGCCGTCGAGTCGACCATCCCCACCACACCGACGACGACACGGTCGGCCGGCGAGGTTTCCAGATCGAACAGCCGCATGTACCCGGCCAGCAGCGTGCTCAGCTCGACGGCAATTGCGGCCTTGGCATCGTCAACGGCCGCAGAGCCCGTGGCGTTGACGGCGTAGGCGTTCTGGGCCAGGAAGCGGTAGAGGTTCGGATGGGCCTCGATCCAGCCCAGGTGCTGGCTGATGGCAGCGCCGATGATCTCGCGGGGCGAGCCCTGGATGGACAGGCCCTCCCGGATCTGCTGCCCGAGCTGCTGTGCGACATGACGCGCGACCGCGAGGTCCAGCGCCTGCTTGCCCTCGAAGTGACGGTAGACGTGGGTGCGCGGCACGCCCGCCTGCTCGGCGATCTGCCCGGTGAGGACGTCCGGACCGTGCTCCTCAATGGCGGCGATTGCGGCATTGATGATCGCCAGCCGGCGTTCGCGCCGGTGCGGGTCCCACCGGGTGGAGCGGCCGTCGCGCAACTGCTCGGTCATGGCGCGAGCCTAGTCGCGACCCGGCCGAGCCAAAATGTGTCTGTGACAGCTTGTTCTACGCAGATTTAGCTGCTACACCTTGTACGAGCTATTCCAATCCTGCGATTGCGGGTATCGGGTACTGCGGCGACCGGCCGCCTGGCAGATCGGATAGGGCTATGACCGCATCGGCACCCGCCAACCCCCGCGAGAAGACCGCGACCCGACTGCTCGGCTCGTCGTCGAAAAACTCCTACGACCCGCACCTGGACATCGACTGGGACGCACCGGTTCTCGAGGATCTCGCCTACCTGCCCCTCGAACGGGTGTCGCTCTACGGCACCGCGATGTGGGCGGCGATGACGCCGCAGCAGCGAATCGACTTGTCCAAGCATGAGTTGGCGAGCGTGGCCGGCACGGGGCTGTGGTTCGAGATCATCTTGATCCAGATGCTGACCCGCTACGTCTACCACCAGGATCCGCAGGCGGCACACACCCACTACGCCCTCACCGAGATCGGCGACGAGACCCGGCACGTGATCATGTTCGCCAAGGCGCTGTCGCACCTGGGCCTGCCGACCTATCGCCCGCCCCGCTTCATCCACCAGTTGGCTCGCGTCTACAAGGCCACCGCCCGCGGCCCGGCGTTGTTCGCGCCCGTCCTGGTGGCTGAGGAGGTCACCGACCGACTGCAGCGGGCCACCATGAACGACGAATCGATCAACCCGGTGGTCCGCATGGTGAACCGGATCCATGTCGTCGAGGAGGCCAGGCACGTGCGCTTCGCGCGCGAGGAGGTGGCCCGCGTGATGCCCGGCATAGGCCGGGTGGCGCGGTTCGTCAGCAACACGGTCTCGGCGCTCGTGGCGGCCGTCGTCGTGTATGTGCTCATCAATCCTGCGGTGTACGAGGCGGTGGGGCTGGACCGCAAGGCCGCGGTCAAGGCCGCCCGCACCAACCCGCACAATCACGCGACCCGGCGCTGGTACGGCGAGAAGATCATGGCCTTCCTCGACGAGCAGGGCATGCTGACCCGGTATTCGCGGCCGATCTACAAGCTCGTCCACCTCATCTGAGCAGCCCGTCTCGTTGAGCTGTGGGGCTGGGGCGCGACGGGCGGGCGGGGACATAGGTCGGCCCCCGAGTCTTGTCCGCCGTGGCGGGTCGGCTGGACGGGCCGACGACTCGGGGGCCGGGTAGCTGCCAGGTATTACTCGCCGCCG
>JBDTXT010000452.1:0-2812 GCA_040006035.1 Pseudonocardiales bacterium
CGGTCTTGTAGCCGATGTCGAGCAGGACCTCGTCGCGGTCGACCTTGACGATGATGCCCTCGACGATGTCGCCATCGTTGAAGTACTTGATCGTCAGATCAATGGCGGCGAGGAAGTCATCGGCGGAGCCGACGTCGTTGATGGCAACTTGCGGGGTCGTCGTGGTCGGAGCTTCGGCGGTAGACGTCATTGAGTAGGTGGGTCCTGACAGATTCTCGAACGGTTGCGGACATGCCCGAATCGCCGATCGAAAGTGTGAACGACGAGCGGCCTACTCCATGTCGAGGCCACAGACCTGTTCCGCAAGGTCACAGCCTACTCCAGAGCAGTGATTACGGGGAAACTGAGCCATGCAGGGCCTCGCGCAGTGCCTCGACGGCCTCTGCCAGCGCCTGCCGGGCCGCGGGGACGACGCCGGGGATCGAAATGTAGCCGTGCACCGCGTCGATGTAGTTGGTCAGCCGGACCTCGACGCCCGCTGCGCGCAATGCTGCCGCGTAGGCCGGGCCTTGATCGCGCAGCGGGTCGTGCTGCGCCGTCTGGATCAGGGCCGGCGGCAGGTCGTGGTGCTTGCCGCGCAGCGGCGACCCGTACGGGTCGCTGCCGTCGTCGCAGCCCCGGTAGAGCGCGCTGGTGATGCTCAGGTCGGCCTTACCGAGAATGGGCGCGAATTCGTTCTCGTCCTCGGACGGGAACACCTCGATCAGCTCGACGGACGGGTAGATCAGCACCTGCAACGCGATCGCCGGGGTGCCCCGATCGCGGGCCATGAGGCACACCACCGCCGCGAGGTTGCCGCCCGCACTGTCGCCCATCACGGCCAGCCGGGTCGCGTCGACGCGCAGTCCCTCGGCGTGCTCGGTGACCCACATGGTGGCCGCGTAGCAGTCTTCGGCGGCTACGGGAAAGCGATGCTCCGGCGCCAGCCGGTAGTCCACCGACACGACGGCCACGCCGGCCTGGGCCGCGACCGAACTGCACCACCATTCGGACTGCATAGCGTCACCACCCACAAAGCCGCCGCCATGCAGGTTGACGACGACCGGCAACGACTGCTCGGTAGAAGCGCAGGGCCGGTAGATGCGCAATGGCAGCACGGTGCCGTCGGGCAGTTCGGCGGCGGAGTCCTCGGCGTTCGCGCGGCGATCGGGCCGGCCGGTGACCAGCCAAGCGCCCGGCAGGGCGATCATCTTCTTGCGCTGATTGGCGGCGGCCCGCATCTGCTCATGCGTCAACTCCTTGCCCCTGCCTGGAGAGAGGCGGTCGAGCAGTGAAATTGCGCGCCAGAGCAGCGCCATCCGAAGGGGGACAGCCACACCAGCACACTCCAGTCGGTCGGGTCGGTCGAGGGCCTCACCGTACGGGAGCGCCCGGCTGGCAGGATCGCTGCGTGGCCGAGATACCGCAGGCGGTGGGCGTGACCCGCCGTGAGCAGGACGCGACGAGCACCGTGCGCGCCAACCGCAACTGGTGGGACGGCGACGCGGACAGCTATCACGACGCGCACGGCGAATTCCTCGGTGTCGCGGATTTCGTGTGGTCGCCGGAACGGCTGCGCGAGGCCGAGGCCCACCTGCTCGGTGAGGTCGCCGGCCAGCGCGTGCTCGAGATCGGTTGCGGCGCCGCCATGTGCTCGCGCTGGCTGGCGCAGGCCGGCGCCCGTCCGGTTGCGTTCGACGTCTCGGCCGGGATGCTGCGCCACGCCCGCGACGGAGCCGCCGCCACTGGCATCGACGTTCCACTGGTCCAGGCCGACGCCCAGTTCCTGCCCTTCGCCGATGCCGTCTTCGACATCGCATTCACCGCGTTCGGCGCGGTGCCCTTCGTCGAGGACTCCGCCCGGGTGATGCGCGAGGTCGCTCGGGTGCTGCGCCCGGGCGGGCGCTGGGTCTTCGCCACCACCCACCCGCTGCGCTGGGCCTTCCCGGACGACCCGGGGCCGCCCGGCCTCACCGCGACGATGCCGTACTGGGACCGCACCCCCTACGTCGAATACGCCGACACCGGCGAGGCGACCTACGTCGAGCACCACCGCACCCTCGGCGACCGGGTGCGCGAAATCGCGGCCGCGGGGTTCCGGCTGCTGGACCTCGTGGAGCCGCAATGGCCTGAGGACCACACCGAGGAGTGGGGGCAGTGGTCGCCGCTGCGCGGAGCCATCCTGCCCGGAACCGCGATCTACGTCTGCCAACTCGACTCAGGCTGAGCTGAGCAGGTAGTGCAGCTCAGTGCGCGGCCTCGTGCCAGGTCTGGCCGACGCCCACCGAGACGTCGAGGTCGACGTCGCCGAGGCGGTAGGCGCCACCCATCTCTTGACGCACCAGAGCCTCGACCGCGGCACGCTCTCCCGGGGCGATCTCGAGCACGAGTTCGTCGTGCACCTGCAGCAACAGCCGTGAGCGCAGACCGGCCTCGGCCAGGCCTCGGTGCACCCCGAGCATCGCCACTTTGATGATGTCGGCGGCACTGCCCTGGATCGGCGCGTTGAGCGCTGCGCGCTCGGCCATCTCCCGCAGGTTGCGGTTGTCGCTGTTGAGCTTGTCGAGGTAGCGGCGTCGGCCCATGATCGTCTCGGTGTATCCGGTCTGCCGCGCGTCGGCCACGATCGAGTTCAAGTAGTCGCGCACCCCGCCGAAGCGGGTGAAGTAGGCCTCCATCTGGGCGCGGGCTTCGTCCGGCGTGATCTTGAGCTGCTTGGCCAGACCGAACGCGGACAGGCCGTAGGCCAACCCGTAGGACATCGCCTTGACGCGGCGGCGAAGCTCGCCGTCGATCTGGTCGGGCGGCAGGTCGAAGGCCCGCGACGCGACGA
>JBDTXT010000453.1:0-2811 GCA_040006035.1 Pseudonocardiales bacterium
ACTGCGAACGGTCCCATCGGATGCACGCGCCCGGCGGCCTGGTCACCGAGATCGCGCTGCGCAAGTGCTGCCACGTCGGGCAACCCGTGCTGCCCAGTGATATCTCCGACGGAACCCGCGATGCTTGACATCGCGCCGGCAGCGGGGATTTCCATGCCGGACACGGCGGTTCTTGGCGTGACAGCGTGGCCAAGCATGGCTTGGACCACAGACTCCTTGGCCCGCGACGGCGCAGCCGTGACTCACGCGGCCCTGCCGCCGAAGGACGCCGCGTTGTGCGGAGCGCATACGCCCTTCCACGGTGACCGTTGGCCGGTGCCAGACGAATCGTGGCCCGCTCCGTACAGCCGGTGCCCCTCGTGCGCGCGAGAGCTCTACGCCAGCCGACGTCCGTGATACAGCTTGTGGGACTCAACTCATAAGGCCGCTCGGGTCTGTGTCAGTTCACGATGTGGAAGATCGACAGCGACGCCGATCCGTGCCGAGCCTCTAGTGTGCGACGAGGTTCGCTACCGTCGCGCCGGCATCGCCGTCGACGTATAGCTGAGAGCGGATCGCCAGGTAGCCGAGCAGGCCTGTGACTGCCAATCCGAAGTATGCGAGGCCGGTCGCGAGAACGGTGCTCCTCAACGGCGTGATGCTCGGCGCTGCGCTGATCAACTCGATTTCCTTCACCTGTGTACTCGTCAACCTGTTCATGGGACCTCCTTCGAACAGTGCATTCGCCTGGGCCGAGCCCCAGCCGCGGTCTCGCCCGACACGGCCCGCGCGCCCGCCGCCTTGGGGGTTCTCGCGGCCGGTCCGGTCCTTTCACGGTCTCAGCCGCCGGTGTGGCGAGCCAGGGTCGAAGGGCCTACCTCACCCTGGTCATGCGCCCGAGACTGAACCGAATTGTCTACATCGTGGTTGCCGCCACTACGCCATCACTCTCGTCGGCAGCGCCATCGACAACTGACACAAGATCACCTTGGTCGAGGAGTCGGAGTCGTCGCTGAAAACGGTTACCTCGTAGGACAAAGAAGACCAGGCGCGGCGCACCTGTGCCGCCTTGCTTACAGGCCGCCTCACGTTGGCCCCCGGGACGGAGGACCGAGGTCAGGATTCGGCTGAGCCGTCGACGCGTGCAACGGTTTGATCCGCGACTGTCCAGCGAAGCATCAGGCATTCAGTGACTCCGAACAGCCGGTGCGTTCGGCGCTCTTTGGTTGAGAACTGGTCCTCAACCTGGTCGAGCGATACGACCTCTGGATGATCGACGCGGTAGGCATTGCCTTCATGAAGGATCGTCGCGTTGCCGCGCGCGAGCACGTTCCTGACCCAATCGCTGTTCGACCCGTAGGGCAGTGCGACCAGGAAGCCCTCGGTGGTTATAACGGGCTGGATGGGGGTGTCGAACTTGCGACCGCTGGAACGCCCGATATGACGGACGACAGACACTGAGGCGCCTGTCGCCCCGGCCGTCTTCAGTGGGAAGCGCTTCGTTGCCCGAGCCAACCGACGAACCCCGTTGATCACGACTCGTGAACGCCGGCGCATCCCGACCACGAAAACAAGCAGGGCCATCACCGCAACGCTGAAGAGTCCGGCGACGACCATCCAGATTGCCCGCATCAACAGTCACCCTCCGACCAAGCGCCTTCCACGAATGACAGTGCGCCGGAGGCCAGCCATACCGGTAGGGCCGAAAGCCCTGCGCATGATCGCGCATGACCAGTCCGGTAGGCCCGTTCTCGTCCCGGGCGCCTAGTTCATTGGGTGGGTTCTCGCCAGATGAGGCGGTGGACGCGTAGGTGGCGGGGTAGGGAGCGTAGCCCTGGGATGAAGGGGACGAAGATGAAGAGGAGGGTGAGCACGGCCATCAGGCCCCACACCAGCGCGTCGGCGTTCGGGGAGGTGGAGAACGGTTTGACCTGGTACCAGAAGGTGTAGAGCCACATCCATGGCTGGCCGGGGTAGTTGCCGGTCTCGTTCATCATTCCCCACTGGTCTCCGCCCAGGTGGTCGGCGCGTGCCTGCTCCTCGAGGTAGGTCCCGTCGGTCAGTAGCAGCAGCGGCTTGGTTTCGTTGCTGCTGTAGAAAGTGCTGCCGCTGGTCAGCATTCCTTCCAGCGATCCGCTGCGGGCAAGGTTCAGCAACCCGTTCGCCAGGACGGGGACTGGGCCGTAATCCCCGTTCGCGACCTTTGCCGGGTCGCCGTCCGGCGCCGCGGCCAGGGCGTCGGAGTAGGCCCCGGCCCAGGTGGTGCGCTGATCGTCGGAGCCCGATCGCCACGCCGTCAGTGCAGCACTCAGTTTCGCGTCTCCGGTGACGGCACTGAGTGGAGCAATGACGAGGTCGTTGGCGCTGTCGATCGGGATGCGGACGCCGCCGGCACGTTGCAAGAAGAGCGGCCCGAGTTGCTGTCCCGGCGCAGCCCGGTTGTAGGGCGCGCCGTAACCGGCGCTAGTGCTGGTGCCCGCCAATTCGGCTGCGGCGGTAGCCACGACATCGTTGGGTGCGGCGGTGGCCCAGGCGGACAGAGTGACTGCCTTGCGGTCGGGCGAGGAAAACACGACCGCCAGCACAACAGTCAAGATGCCGACGACAATCATGGCGACGACGAATTCCTTAACCAAGTCATAGGGCCGGGTCGGGAACAGGTGCGCGTCCGGGGTGGGCTGTCTGCGCCGGGATCGGGCGGGAGCAGTCATCGCAGCACGGGTTCGGCAGGGTCCGCGGTCACGGGGGGAGGATCGACGTGCCGCGTCGCGTCATGGGCAGGCGACGGCCCGTCGCGCTCAGCGCGGGCGGAATCAGGGGGGACCGCGTCGA
>JBDTXT010000454.1:0-2808 GCA_040006035.1 Pseudonocardiales bacterium
GAGGTCCACCTCACCTCCCTCGCCGAACGAGGGGATGACCGTCTACGACCAATAGCCGGATAACAGCGTTCTCTACGGGTGGTTGCGCGGTGGCGGACGTGCTAGGAAACCGGACCGTCTCCGCCAAGTCAAGCGCGAATGTCATGTCCCCCCCAGGAACTTGGCTGGACTTTGCTGGCCGGCCCTGCCGTCGGCCTTTTCAATTCCGAGGAAATTAAATTCCTGTTAAGGCAATCAGTGTTGAACTTAATACACCATATTCCGTGCTCGCAGTATGTCCTGGATATCGATGATGTCAATTCACTGGTGAAAACTAGGTTCCCTAAACGGGTGAATCAGACATTGCTTGATGTCTTCGACCTGGGTTGCGACCCAGCGGATGAGATCGCCGCATTTGTTGGGCTAACCCCTCAGTCCGCTGGTTTGTTGAACGACATTCTGGTGTTCACCGACGGGTGGGTAGCGACGCCGGCCGCGGCGATGAGTAAGCCGGGTGAGGCCGTGACACAGGCCTCAAGATAGGTGTGAGCAGATAACCGATCGGGGCGTCAGGGCGCTACCGCGACCAGAACCTGGTGCCTGCCCGCCAGCTCAGCACGACCATCGTGAAGATCACTACCGCGCACAAGATGAGTTGTCCAGCGGCCCGCATGCTTTCCATGTCCGCACCTCCAAAGTGTCAGCGTCTAGCGTAGAACGCAACCAAGCGGTTTGTACCGGGTGGTGTTCAAGAAATTAACACAGATTTAACTTAATCTCATCGTCGGTCGATACCTACCCAAATTCGGTCGAGATCACAGCCACGCGGCAACCTCCGGTGAGTTGATGAGCGCGCCGCTGGCCGCGGGCCGGCCGGCCAACCAAGCGGCGAGGGCCCAGTCCGGGCCGGCGACGTGGACCGGATCTGCCCCGCCGACCGTCCAGACCGTGCCGCCGAGCCAACTCGTCACCGACCCGTCAGTGCTCACCTCGATCCGCAGTGCCGGCGCACCGCGCGCATCCAGGCTGCCAATCAGCTCGGACAGCACGTACGCCACGAACTCCGCCGACCACTGATCGGCGGTATAGGCGCCCCCCAAGTCGACGCGGTGGATCTCGACCTCACGCCACCGCGCTTGGACGTGATCGCTGGCCGGCCGGTCGTCGGTGGGCAGGTCCCAGCCATCGATATCGGCGACCGCCGCGAACAGCCGGTCCAGGCGATCCGCGGATTCCCGCACGTCGGCGGCTAATTCGGCGAATCCGCGCTTCGAACCGGCCTCGATGTCGGCGTTGCGGCCGGGCGTGCCACCGGGGTAGCGGGGGACGCGCTGCCCGCGCAACGCCCCGGCCAGGGTGCGGGTAACGCCGTCGGCGTTGCGGGCGAGGTGGGTCAGCACGTGCCCGCGGGTCCAACGCGGCAGAAGTGAGGGCGCCCCGACCTCGGCGTCGGTCCACTGTTCGGCGTCGATACCCTGCAGCATCGCGGCCGTCGATGTGCGCAGCGCCGTCAGCAGGCCGGTCGGCGTGCTCATGGTCCCATCGTCCCCGGACCGCCCGGCCTGGCCAAACTCAGACCCTAGACGGCGATCGCTTCGGCCGAATCGGCCAGCGCAACTGCGCGACGCTGAGCGCGCAGTCCGTCGACGGTGAGTACGACCAGAGCGACCCAGACGAGCAGGAACCCGACCAGCTCGGCCGGTGGCAGCGGCTCATGTCGGATACCGACGCCCACCGAGAACTGCAGCACGGGCGCCAGGTATTGCAGCAAGCCGATGACGCTCAGCGGCAACCGGCGGGTGCCGGCCGCGAACAACAGCAAGGGCACAGCCGTGACGAGACCGGTGCCGGCCAGCAGCAGCGAATTGCCGACACCGTGGCTACCGAACGCGAGGTTGCCCTGGGCAGCAACAACTGCGAGGGCGATGACGGCCGGCACGAACATCGCGGCTGTCTCCACGGTCATCGACTCGACCGCGCCGACCGCGGCCCGCTTCTTGAATAACCCGTACAGCCCGAACGACGTGGCGAGGGTCAGCGCGATCCACGGGGGGCGGCCGTAGTCGACGGCGATCACCAGGACCGCGACCGCGCCGATGCCGACGGCCGCCCACTGCGCACGACGCAGTCGCTCGCCCAGGACGAAGACTCCGAGCAGGATCGTGAACAGCGGGTTGATGAAGTAGCCCAGGCTGGTTTCGACGACGTGGTGGGAGTTGACACCGTAGATGTAGACACCCCAGTTGACGGTGACGACCACAGCTGCGGCCAGCAGCAGGCGAAGCTGACGCCGATCGGCGATGACAGCGCGGACCCGTCCGAAGCCGCGCGTGACGCCGAGCAGGATCGTCATGACGATGAGCGACCATGCCATCCGCTGCGCAAGGATCTCGACGGTGCCGGCCGGTTCCAACAGCGGCCAGTAGAGCGGGAACAGGCCCCACAACAGATAGGCCGACGCCCCGTAGATCAACCCGCGGCGGGTGTCGTCGTCGGCGGACACCCCTTGATGCTACGGACGCTGGCGGCCGATTCACCCGGCCAATACGCCAGCTGTGGTCAGGGCCTCAGCGTGACGTCCCCCGGGTTGGGGCGGGTGGCCCGCAGGTCGATCTCCATCCAGGTCTGCGGCACCCGCAACGGGCCGAAGCCCAGGCCGGCGTAAACCCCGTGCGCGTCTCGGGTGGTGAGCACGAACCGGGGCACGCCCATCTCGCGCAGGTGCTCGACGACCGCGCCGACCAGCCAACGCCCGATCCCTTGGCCGCGCCACGCCTCGTCGACCACGACATCGCCGAGCCACGCGAACGAGGCCAGATCGGTCGTGAC